>CAZMIS010000070.1:0-13376 GCA_964566325.1 uncultured Anaerolineales bacterium | reverse complement strand
CCGTTACGGCATCGGCGCGCCCTGGAACATCGCCAACTATCCCGTCAATCGCTTGCACATAGGCTGGTACACCGATTGGGGGACTGCGCTGAATCCTTCCAGGCCGGGCGGCATCGAGTACCTGCAGATGGTGCGCCTGGAACAGACAGGCCTCACCTCGTACTCCTCCACACCCCATGGCGCGGACCTGTTGAAGATCATCGCTGCGCATCCCGGCTCACGGTGGGTCATCGGAAACGAACCGGATCGCCGCACCGTTCAGGACAGCATCGAGCCGCAGGTGTACGCCCGGGCGTATCATGACCTGTACTACCAGATCAAGGCCGCGGATCCCAGCGCGCGTATCGTCGCGGGCAGCATCGTCCAACCGACGCCGCTGCGCCTGCAGTATCTCGACATGATCCTGGACACCTACCGTGCGCTGTACGGGGAAGAGATGCCCGTCGATATCTGGAACATCCATGCCTTCATTCTCAACGAGGTCAGTTGCAGATGCGATAGCAGCAACTGCTGGGGCGCGGACATCCCTCCCGGAATCAATGCCTGTTACGGCATGCGTATCGACCTCGAGGACACCGACAATCTCGACATCTTCAAGCAGTTTATCGTCGACTTCAGGCAGTGGATGGCCGATCGCGGTTACCAGGAACGTCCTCTGATCATCACCGAATACGGCGAGCTGATGCCGGAGGATTACGGGTTCCCCCCGTCGCGCGTCAACGCCTACATGAACGCCACCTTCGATTACCTGTCGACGGCCACCGGCCCCACGGGGCTCACGGCCGACAAAGGCCGGCTGGTCCAGGCCTGGGCCTGGTACAGCCTGGTCGACAGCACCTTCAACGGCCGGCTCTTCGACGAGCAGACCGGCGCCCGTACGGTCTACGGCGACAATTTTGCCGCGTATACGTCGGCGGTCGTCGCCCACGTCAATCTTGCTCCGGTGAGGGTTTGGGCCGAGTTCGGCGCTGAACCCGGAACTGCGATCGGCCCGGGGCAGGCGGTCAGACTGGTTGCGCAGGTGGCGAACGACGGCAACATCTCGGTGACGGGCTTGGTCCGCGTCCGATTCTATAATGGGAACCCCCTGCAAGGCGGCACTCCGATCGGCGCCGACCAGTACCTCTCCGCGCCGGCCGGTTGCGGGACCACCGAGGTGGTTGCAGTCAACTGGAATAGCGCGCCAGCAGGTGCTTCCACCGTGTGGGTGGTCGTGGACCCGCTGAACGAGATTGCAGAAAGCGATGAATCGGATAACCGCCTGACCGTTACGGTCACGGGAAAGCCCTGAATCCAGATGATGGCACGGGGCCAACAGAGGTCAAAGCGTCCGTCCAGATTATGACGTCTCTCGGTCGACAGAGCTATCGCGTCCTGATGATTGCCCCGACCAGCTTTTTCGCTGATTACGGCTGTCATGTGCGCATCCTGGAAGAAGCGCGTGCCCTGCAGAAGCTGGGCCACCGCGTGACCATCGTCACCTATCATAATGGCGGGCCGGTGGCCGACCTGGATATTCGCCGCACCTTGCCTATCCCGTGGCGCACGGATTACGAGGTCGGGTCCAGTCGCCACAAGATCGGCTTTGATGGTCTGCTGGGCCTGAAGACGTTCGAGTTGCTCGTCCGCGAGCGATTTGACGTGATCCATGCGCACCTGCACGAAGGGGCCCTGATCGGGGTTGTGTTGGGTCGTCTCCTGCGCAAGCCGGTGGTGTTCGATTTCCAGGGCAGCCTCACCGGCGAGATGATCGACCACCATTTCCTTGACCGGGATGGCGGCGCCTACAAGCTGTTCCGGTGGGTCGAACGCTGGATCGATCACCGGGCGCGCGTCATCCTGACCAGCACGGTCAACGCTGAGCGACTGCTGCTCGACGAATTCGGCTGCGCGCCCGAACAGATTCATCCGCTGCCGGATTGCGTCAACGGCGAAATCTTCAAGCCGGCAGCGGAGTACCCGGCGGCGGAGCTGTCGATGCTCCGCGCATCCCTGGGGATACCCGTCGAGCGCAAGGTCATCGTCTATCTCGGCCTGCTCGCAGAGTACCAGGGGATCGGCTTTCTGCTGCAGGCGATGCAGCGCATCGTTCAGGACCATGCGGGCGGCGTGCACCTGCTGCTGATGGGCTTCCCCAATGTCGAGTACTACCAGGGGCAAGCCACTGAGTTGGGCATCCGCGACTTCGTGACCTTTACGGGCCGGCTACCGTACCAGATGGCGCCGACCTATCTTGCGCTTGGCGACGCCGCTGCCGCGCCGAAGCTGAGCCTTACCGAAGGTTCGGGGAAACTGCTCAACTACATGGCGGTCGGCCTGCCGACGGTAGCGTTCGACACCCCGGTGGCCCGGGAGTATCTTGGTCAGGACGGGCTGTTCGCCGTGCCTGGCGACGCGGACGATCTGGCGAAGAAGCTTATGCTCGCGCTATCCGTGTCCGTATCGCACCAACAGACCGGTCAGCGACTGCGCGAGCGCGCAATCCAGCACTTCGGCTGGGACGAGGCCGGCCACCGGATCGTGGCCGCATATCGTCACCTGATGGGCGACCCAGGCGCCCCGGCCCGATCACGGCAGAAACACCTGGAAACCAACAAATAGGACCATCATGGCCACTGAAAGCAGCACCACCAGATCGGGAGCAAGACCGCGCAGCCTGAACCTGCTTCAGCACGTGCGCGAGGTGATACGCTACCGCGAGTTAGTCTCGAACCTGGTGCAGCGGGAGCTGAAGGCGCGCTATAAGAACAGTATCCTGGGGTTCTTCTGGAGTCTGCTCAACCCGTTGGGCATGATGCTCGTCTTCACCTTCGTATTCACGGTGATGTGGCCCAACAACCAGATCGCCAACTTTCCGGTGTTCTTTCTGTGTGGCTTCCTGCCCTGGCAGTTCTTCAACGCGGCGGTCACGACCAGCATGTACAGCATCATCGGCAATGCCGGCCTGGTGAAGAAAGTTTACTTCCCTCGGGAGGTGCTCCCCCTATCTTCCACGCTGGCCAATCTGGTGAATTTCCTGCTGGCGCTGGTCGTGCTGTTCGGCATGCTGTTCGTGACACGCACTCATCTGAGCCCCTACATCTGGCTGCTGCCGGTTGTTATCCTCACGGAGACCTGTTTTATACTGGGCATCGCGTTCTTCCTCAGCACGCTGAGCGTTTTCTACCGCGATACGATGATGATCATGGATGTGATCATGCAGGCATGGTTCTTCCTGACGCCGGTCTTCTATCCCATCGAGATTCTGCCCCGCAGCGTTGAGCTGCTGGGCGTCAACCTCGATGTGCACCGTCTCATGTACATCCTCAATCCCATGGCCTCGCTGATCGCAACGTATCGCGACCTGCTCTACTGGGGCTACCGCACGAACATTGACTTCTTCCTCCGAACGATCGTGACGTCGCTCGTCGTGCTCGTGGCCGGTTACGCATTCTTTCTGCGTTTCCGCCATCGCTTCGGAGAGGAGATCTGATGATCCAACGCAGCCCGATCCTCGAGGCAGGCCAGCCGCTGATCCAATTGCAGAACGTCTCCAAGAGCTTCGCCATGCACCGCGAGTATCAGCGGTCATTCCAGGAGACGTTCATTCGCTTCATGCTGCGCCGGCGAATCCGCGAGCCGCAGTTCCAGGCGCTGACCGATGTGTCGTTTGAGGTCAATGAAGGCGACTGCTTCGGGATCGTCGGTCCGAACGGTTCGGGCAAGAGCACGCTGCTCAAGTTGATCACCGGCATTCTGGACCCGACGAGCGGCGACGTGATCACGCGCGGTCGCATCGCATCCTTGCTCGAGCTGGGCGCCGGCTTCCATCCGGATCTGACGGGCCGGGAGAACATCTTCCTGAACGGCTCCGTTTACGGTCTGAGCCACCGGCAGATGCAGCAGCGGCTCGACCAGATCATCGACTTCACGGAGCTCGGCGATTTCATCGATGTGCCCATCAAGCATTACTCATCTGGCATGTATGTGCGCCTCGGCTTTGCCGTTGCCATCCATACGGACCCGACCCTGCTGCTGGTGGATGAAGTGCTCGCGGTAGGAGATGCATCGTTCCAGCACAAGTGCCTGGACAGCATCCAGCAGTTCCGTTCGCAGGGCGGCACGCTGGTGTTGGTGACGCACGACCTCGGGACGGTTCAATCTCTGTGCAATCAGGCCATCTGGCTGGATGGCGGCAAGGTGCGCGCGGCCGGCCAGCCGACCGACGTAGCGATGGCGTACCTCAACGAGGTCTCGCAGCGCGAGGAGAATCAGGCCGCCGCGACCCCCGCGCCAACCCTCCAGGATGGATTGAACCGTTGGGGCAACGGCAGGATTCGCATTACACGGGTCGAGCTGTGCGACGATGCCGGCCAGCCGCGCCGCATCTTCATGAACGGCGGACCGCTTGCTGTCAGGCTTCATTATCGGGCGGAAGGGCGGATCGACGACCCGGTCTTCGGCCTGGCCATCCACCATCAAGCCGGCGCACACATCGCCGGACCCAACACGGATTTCGGCGGGCTGCGCATCCCCTCCGTCGAGGGCGAAGGCGTGGTCACCTATCGGATCCCTGAGCTCACCTTGCTTGAGGGTGCGTACCTCGTTTCGGCCGCGGTGGTGGACAGGGTCAGTTCGGAGGTGTACGATTACCACGATCGCATCTATCCATTCCGCGTGTCGACTGGCGCCTCGCGCGAACGATACGGGATGGTCACACTGAAGGGCGAGTGGCGGCTTTCCCCGACCGTGCTGGCAGGGGATCAGTGATGGGGCCAGGGTGCAGCAGAGATGGCTGAGCTCTACGACAGTCGCTACTATGCCACCGGATGCGGCAGCCTGCCCTACGAACGAAACGAGGGTTGGCTGCGCTTTTTCGGCGGTATTGCCGATCGCATCGTCTCAGACATCGGGCCGGCGACGGTTCTCGATGCGGGATGTGCGCTCGGTTTTCTGGTGGAGACACTGCGCGATCGCGGGTTGAAGGCCTTCGGCGTCGATATCTCCGACTTTGCGATCTCGAGCGTTCACCCCTCGATCGAGCCCTTCTGCTGGGTGGGCTCGCTCATCGATCCGCTGCCCCAGCCATACGACCTCATCGTCACGATCGAAGTCCTGGAGCACATTCCGCCGGCAGCCGGCGAGCAGGTGATCGCCAATTTGTGTGCGCACACCGACGATGTCCTCTTCTCATCGTCGCCTTTCGACTACAAAGAGCCTACACACTGCAATGTACAGCCGCCGGAGTACTGGGCGGAACGTTTCGCGCGTCACGGGTTCTATCGCGACGTCGAATTCGATGCCACGTTCATCACGCCGTGGACCGCACGCTTCAGGCGATCGCGCGAGCCTGCGAGCCGGATCGTCGCGACCTACGAGCGCCGGTGGTGGCAGCTGCAGCAGGAGAACCAGGCACGCCGCGGTCTGAACATCGAGCAGCGCAACGAGGCGGCCGCCACGGCGCAGGATCTCAAGGCACTGCGCCAGCAAATCAGGGACATTGAGGCCGCTCACGAGCGAGCCATCCGGGCGCTGAATGCGGAACTGAAACGACATGAGGAGCGCTGGACCCAGCTCGAACAGAGTCCCGGGTGGACGCTCGTCCGGACGCTGCAGTCCGGGCGTGCGCGCCTTGCCCCTCCGGGCAGCACGCGCGACCAGGCGCTGGATGATCTCTGGCGCGGCCTCCACGCCAGGCAGCCGCGCTCGTTTGCCAGCGCAGCGCAGCGCGTCGGCCGCGACATTACGCAGCGGGCCAGGTCGCTGCGCCGGAGAGCGCCATCCGGCCGCGCCGGTGGCGGCCGCAGCGCGCTGTCCGGCCAGACTTTGTGCGTGGGCGCGGTTGTGCCGCGTCCACCACTGCAGGCCCATCGGGCGACCGTGGAGATCATCGTGTGCGTGCACAACGCCCTCGAAGACGTGCGGCGCTGCCTGGAATCGGTCGCGCAGCACACGACACCGCCGTACGCTATGATCCTGGTCGATGACGGCAGCGATGCGCCAACGCGGGACTACCTCGCCGGCTTCGCGCAGGCGCACGCCGCGACGCTGCTGCGGAACGAGGAAGCCCTGGGCTACACCTTCGCGGCCAACCAGGGGCTTCGCCATTCGGTGGCGGACTACGCTCTCCTGCTCAACAGCGACACGATCGTCACACCTGAGTGGCTGGATCGCCTGGTCGCGTGCGCCGAGTCCGGGCCACGGATCGGCGTGGTCGGCCCGCTCTCCAACACCGCGTCCTGGCAGTCAGTGCCCGATATCGCGGCCGATGGCGACTGGGCCGCCAATCCACTGCCCGCCGGGGTGAGCGTCGACGAGATGGGCCGGCTGGTGGCGAAGCACTCCGCCCGACTCTATCCTCCCATGCCTCTGCTGAACGGCTTCTGCTTCCTGATTCGGCGGCAGTTGATCGACGAGATCGGCATCTTCGACGAAGAGAGCTTCGGGGCCGGATACGGCGAAGAGGACGACTACACCCTGCGGGCGCGCTCGGCCGGGTGGTCGCTGGCGTTGGCCGACGATGTGTACGTCTATCACGCCCAGTCGCGCAGCTATTCCGATGAGAAACGCAAGGCGCTCTGCGATCGGGCGGGAGCCATCCTGGCCCAAAAACACGGCCGGAAGATCATCGATGAGAGCGTCGCACAGTGCCTCTCAGATCGCGTTCTGGAGGGCATACGCGGCCGAAGCCGGGCCATGCTGGCGCGCCGGGAATGGGTGATGAAGGGCAGGGCCGCCTACGCCGGGCGCCGCGTGTTGTTCGTGCTGCCCATCGCGCAGGCGGGCGGCGGGGGAAACGTCGTCATCGACGAGGCGCTGGCCATGCGCGAGATGGGGGTTGAGGTCGAGATCTTCAACCTCCTTGCCTATCGGACCGGGTTCGAGCTTGCCTACCCGGACCTGCGCCTCCCGGTGACGTATGGCGAGGCCGAAGACCTTGTGGCCCTGGCGGGCCAGTACGATGCCGTGATCGCCACGCACAACGCGTCCGTGGCCTGGCTGTCATCTCTTCGACCGAGGGACGGCCGGCCGGTGCGCGGCTACTACGTCCAGGGCTTCGAACCCTACATGTATCCGCCCGACAGCGAAGACTTCGGTCGCGCCCTTGCATCCTACTCGCTCTTCGATGACCTGGTCCGCTTCACGAAGACCGAATGGACCCGCCAGGAGGTCCAGGAACACGCCGGCGTCGACAGCAGCGTGATCGGCATCAGCCTGAACACCGACCTGTTCCGCCCGCGGCCGAGCTCCGAGCCCGCATGGCCTGCGCGAACCTTACGGGTCGCAGCCATGGTGCGACCGGATTCGCCCTATCGCGAGCCCAGGCTGACCATGCAGTTGCTGCGCCGCATGACCCGGCATTACGGCCGCGACGTGGAAGCCGTCATCTTCGGGACGACCACGGACGCGCCGGAGTTCGCCAGCCTGTCGCGTGGCTTCGCGTGCACACTGGCCGGCGTGCTCAATCAGAAGCAGGTCGCCAGCCTCATGAACGAGGTGGATGTCTTTGTCGATTTCTCCTCGCACCAGGCCATGGGGCTGACTGCACTCGAGGCGATGGCCTGCGGCGCCGCGGTTATCGTCCCCAGCCGGGGCGGCGCCACCAGCTTCGCGCGCGACGGCCACAACGCGCTGGTCGTGGACACATCCTCTCCGGATGCGTGCTGGCAAGCCTTGCGGCGCCTGGTTGAGGATCAGGCACTGCGTTCTCTGCTGCAGCGAAATGCACTGACCGATGTCTGCGACTTCTATCCGGAGCGTCCCGCGTTCCACATATTGAGCGCCCTCTTCGGGGATAGGGCGTTGTCTTCAGAATGAAGCGCCACCGGCTTCACGTCCTGTTCGAGCATGGCGAGGACCTGCGCCCCTTCGGGAGCGCCTACATCCGGCTGCTGCGCCCGCTCACGCACCCCGGCCTGGCCGACAAAGTCGACGTCACCTGGGGGGTGACTTACGATGACCAGGAAGTCGATGCGGTCATCCTGGATCGCTTCTGGCGACCGGATGTTTCGCTCCAACTGGCAGAGGATGTACTGCACCGCGTGCATCGCCTCGGTAGACGCCTGATCTATGCCCTGGACGACGACCTCCTGAGCCTGACTGCCGGGCAGCAATCGTGGTTCTCGGACCGCCACCGGCAAGTCGTCCGATTCCTGCTCGCACAGGCAGATGGCGTGCTGGTCACCACTCCGGCACTGGCCGAAAGACTCACCCCCTTCAACCATCGGATCGAGATCGTGCCCAATGCGCTGGATGAACGCCTCCTGGCTGGCGGCACGCCGTCTTCCCTCGACACGCCGTTCGGACGAAGGCACATCACCATCGGCTACATGGGCACGCAGTCGCACGGCGACGACCTCACGATGATCCTCCCCGCGCTCCGGCGGGCCGCCGGCGACCATCCCCATGAGCTCGAATTCCAGATCGTCGGCGTTGCGGAACGGGCTGAGACCCTGGAGGCAATGGCCGGGCTGCCGGTGCGCGTGATTCACCCCCGGTGGGAGGAAGTGGAATACCCGCTCTTCACCCTGTGGTTCACGAGCCGCCTGTGTTGGGACATCGCGCTCGCGCCCCTGCGCGACACGCCGCTCAATCGCTGCAAGTCCGACATCAAGTTCCTGGATTACTGCGCGATCCGCGCGGCTGGCATCTACAGCGGAGGCCCGGCTTACAGTTCGAGTGTTCGCCACCTTGAGACCGGATGGCTGGTGGAGAACGACGTGGACGCGTGGAGCGAGGCGCTGGAGCAGTTGATTGTCGACGATGATCTGAGGCGGCGACTGGCCGGCAACGCCTCCGCCTATCTGCACTCGGCACGGACCCTGGCGTGTACCGGCTCGCGTTGGCTGGAGGCAGTCAGCAATTTGCTGGCCTAAAGGAACCGATACGTGACGGGTTGAGCCAACACTGTCTCAGCCGTAGAAAGGCGATCATGAGCACCAGTGTAGTCAGCATGGGAGAACGTTTTGTTCCGTCCGTGAATGGATGGTCAGAGGCAAATCGCAGAATGTTTTATGGCAACTACCGCTGGGCTTGCCAGTTCACCGAGGGAAAGGTTGTATTGGACTGCGCGTGTGGTTCAGGCTACGGCACGGACATCCTGACAGAAGGTAGTTTGCAGGTGGTTGGAGCCGATACGGATACCGCGATTGTTCAATATGCTCAAGGGCATTATCAAAACGAACGGAATCGCTTCGAGGTTTTCTCAGCAACACAGATCCCCTATCCGGATGACTACTTTGATGTCGTTGTCTCCTTTGACACAATCGAGCATGTGGAAGATGGAGAAGCCGTGCTCACCGAATTTCGGCGGGTAACGAAGTCAAACGGCCAGATCATTATCTCTACTCCGGTAAACTACTATCGAAGAAATCAAGGTGAGCAAGGCACGCTGGATCCTACCCACGTTCACGAATACTCTGCATATGAGTGGGTCCATCTGCTTGGTCAGCATTTCCATCGGGCTGAGTTTTATACACGTGATTCAAGTCTCAATTTCAGGCGTGTGTTTCCGGGAGACTATGCTGGGGTTCCCTATGACGTTGGATTTGCCAGGATTCCGGATGTCTCTGACAACTCAGGCGTCAATGAGCTAGACACGGTTAAGCACCGGATCTCTCTTCACATGACCGACCACATCAAACGTCTGGAAAGAGAACTGGCAGCGAGTGGAACCTAAGGGAAGCGACGGCTGTCTGTGCCGTACTGCCTGGCGATCTGTGTTCTGTGGCACTATGTACTCGGCAACCCGCGCTTTCGCTGAACGACAGATAAAGAGACCTGAACAATTTATCCGATATCGTTCTTGCACTATATCAGGAAATGATGTATAATAAGAGCCGTAACCTTTCCCAACGCCATGCGTTCGAATTACTGAGGCATTCGTTCATCTCTTCACAGAAGCAGTCGCCGGATCCTGCCGATGGGGAGCGAGTGCCGCAGCCATGAGCAGTGCGCCGGAAGCCTCCGTCATCGTACTGGTCAAGAACGGCGAACGCTATCTGGCCGAGTCGCTCACCCAGGTGTTCGCTCAGCAGGGCGTGACCTTCGAAGTCATCGCCATCGACTCCGGGTCGCGCGACCGATCCAGGGAGATACTCCAGCTGTATCCGGTGCGAGTGTACGATATTGCGCCGCAGGAGTTCAACCACGGCGCGACGCGCAATCTGGGTGCGCAACTGGCACACGCAGACAGCCGATTCCTGGTCTATCTGACACAGGATGCCACCCCGTCCGACGCGTGGTGGCTGGCCAACCTGCTCGAGCCGTTCGCCGGCGACGATGCAGTCGCCGGGGTATTCAGCCGGCACGTAGCGAGAGCCGGCAGCTCGCCGGCCCTGGTCCGGCAACTGACGACTGTCTGGCAGAGCGGAGGCCGCGAGCGCCTGGTCAAGGCGCTGCCGGACGACCCGCACATTTACTTACGCGATAGACTGTACTATGCCTACTTCTCAGACACCAGCTCAGCGTTGCGCCGGCGCATCTGGGAACAGCACCCGTATCGGGCCCTCAACTTCGCCGAAGATGCCGATTGGGCCGATCGGGTGCTGCAGGCAGGCTACAAGATCGTCTTCGAGCCCTCGTCGTGCGTCGTTCACTCGCATGACTACAGCGTGATGGAGCAATTCCGCCAGAACGTTGACCACGCCGCGGGGATGAAGACGCTCTTTCCCGACAATGTCTACAGCGGCTATAATCACTGGCTGCGCCTGTTCGGCGGCATTCCGGGGCAGGTTCGACGGGATTGGCGCTACATCCTTTCCGTCGAACCGTACTCCCGCATGCCGAGAAGGCAGCAGCTCTTCTGGATGGCGCACAGCCCGGCCTGGCACGTGGCCTCGGCTGCAGGCACCTGGATAGGCGCCATTCAGGACCGCTTGGCACCCCGGCTTCGCCGGCGGCTGTCCCGGCAGGAGACTATCCGCACCCGCGGGTAGAACCCAAACAGCACTACACCATCCTTCCACGTCGAGGCAACAATGCACACACGACGTTCTGTCGCGTTCTGTGTCCTGCTGACACAAATTATAGTGATTCTGTTCACTAACACGATTAGCATATTTGCAGAGTCAGTTGCGGAACCGTCCAGTCTCGATGCAACTGCGCCGGCCCAATCGCTCGGCCTCGCACACGGTGCTCATTTGCGTCCCGTTTGCTTTCAGAATGGCGCCAACAGCTGGTACGCATACGGCGATGAGGTCATGGCGATGAACAGCCTGGTCGGCAAAGACCTGGCAGTCGTCATGTACTTCGCGCCCTGGTCCACGTTCGATCCCTTCTTCGCCAACGATATTCAGAAGAAGGTGCCCCAGGACCGCCGCCCCGTCATCATGGTGACGTGGGAGCCCTCGGTTCACAGCACGGGCTGCGACCTCGGCTACAACGACGGGCAGGATCCGCTGCGCGCCATCAACTCCGGGCGCTGCGACAGCTTCATTCGCTCCTACGCGCGCGCGCTCAAGAGCAGACCCGAGCGATTCATCCTGCGCCTCGCGCATGAGATGAACATCACCGACTCCGGCTGGTGGCCGGGCCGGTGGGGCCAGGATGCCGGTGCGTATGTCGCGATGTTCCGGCGGGTTCGCGACCTCTTCAGGGCCGAGGGCGTTATCAACGTCGAATGGATGTGGTCGCCGAACTATGCCAGCAATCCGCCCGACCCCTGGAACAGCGTCGGCAACTACTACCCGGGCGACGCTTACGTTGACTGGATCGGGCTCAGCGGGTACAATTGGGCCGCGACGCGATCCAGGCCGTGGGAAAACTTCGAGCAGCTGTTCGACGCTGCGCTGCGTGATATGGCCTGCCGTTACGCTAAGCCGGTCATCATTGCCGAGATCGGCTCGGTGGACGACGGTTCGGACGCTTCGGCCAAGGCAAATTGGATCAGCCACCTGTACGCCAGGCTCGTCGATTACCCGTTCCTGCGCGGCATCGTCTGGTTCAACGACTTTGCGTACGGCAGCCGGGGCAATCCGGACTTCCGGGTCACGACCGGAGGACAGGATTGCCACCTCAACGGCGACTGCAGCGGCGTGCAGGCCTTGAGCGGCGCGAGCGGCCAGCAGGCCACCAACGCGTATATCAACAGCGTCCGCCAGTCCATGTTCAGCAGCAAGCTGCCATCGCTGGCCCAGGCGACGCCGCCTTATACCATGTGCTCCGCGCCGAGCGAGCCGTTCGTTCTGTCGGGCAGCACCGTCACGGTGCGGCCGGGTGGCGTATCGACCATGACGCTGCAGGGCTTCCTATTTGCAGCGCCGGCTCAGATCACGTTCGAGCTGCCTTCCGGCGTACGCGGCACGGCAAGCCCTGCAACACTGAATCCGCCGTGGGGCGTCTCGAACATCGTGCTGACCGCAGACGCGAAGCTTGCGCCGGGCACCCGTGCAGGCGCCATTCGCATCGGAAGCACCGTGCTACAGATCAAGCTGATGAATCCAAAGGCGAGGCTGTTTCTACCAGGCATAAGGCGTTGAGGTTGAAGGTTCTACTGGTCGCCAACGGCTATCCTCCGAACGCGGTGGGCGGCGTAGAAGTCTACACCGCAGGGCTGGTCCAGGCGTTGGCCGCGCGCGGCCATACCGTCTCCGTGGTCTGCCGCGATGCCCGGCCTGAGGTGGCTGACTACGAGGTCATCTCCGAAGAGGACCGCAGCGCACCCATCTTCCGGCTGGTCAACAACTACCGGCAGCTCCATTCGTTCGCCGAGATCTTCGCCGACGGGCGCATCGACCGTGTCTTCGACAGACTCCTCGACCGCCTCCAGCCCGATCTGATTCACTTCAACCACCTGGTTGCCCTGTCAGCAACCATGCCCATGCTCGCCGTCGAACGGGGCATCCCGTGCCTCTTCACCGCGCACGACTTCTGGGCGCTGTGCCAGCGCATCTACCTGCACGACTGGCTGAAGCGGGCCTGCCCCGGACCGGTCTGTGGCGGCGACTGCTACACGTGCATCACCTCGCCGACGCCGGCCAAACACGCGCGGACCATCGCCGTGTCGACGCTGCGCAGGATTATTCCCTTCCCCATCCGCACGAGGCTGCGGCGCCTGCTGACGAAGGACGATTACTTCCTGCCCGACATGCAGGCCACGAGGCCGGTGCTCGATGAGCGCTACGAGTTGTTCCGCCGGGCCCTGCAGGCGACGGGCCGGATCGTCGTCCCATCCGGGTTCGTCAAGCGCACGCTCGTGCAGAACGGCTATGATGCGGACCACATCGAGGTGCTGCCCCTCGGCATGGCCATCCCGGATGCACGCCCGGCACAGAGCACCCCGCACCGGCCCCTGCGCCTCGCGTTCGTGGGCTCCATCCTGCCGTGGAAGGGCGTCGAGACCCTGGTCAACGCGTTCCTGAGTGCCCGCAGCCCGGACCTCACGCTGACCTTCTACG
>CAZMIS010000069.1:0-13377 GCA_964566325.1 uncultured Anaerolineales bacterium | reverse complement strand
ATTTCCTGCTGCGGCGCGAACGGCGCGCCGCGTTGATCATCGGCCTGACCGTGCAGACGCTCCTGCGCCGCAGGGAAGAGAGGATTATGGGATGAGTACCGCTGTCGCATCCAATCCGGGCGCGAAGACACAGCTTCCAGCCAAGCCGATCAACTGGGGGCGTATCGGCTCGTATGCGATCCTTGTGCTCTTCGCCATCATCTACCTGGCCCCCCTGCTCATGCTGGTCATCACTTCTCTGAAGACGATGCCAGAATTCATGAAGAACGCAACCTCTCTGCCCACAACCCTGAACTTCAAGAACTTCTCAGATGCGTGGACCAAGGCGAACTTCCCGCGTTACCTGACGAACACGGTGATCTATGCCGTCTCGGCGACGGCCATCTACATCGCCACCGCCGTGTTTGTGGCCTTCCCGATCTCGCGCGGCTACGTCAAGGGCTCGAAAGTGCTCCTTACCATGTTCGTGATCGCCCTGTTCCTGCCGGTGGCGTTGATCCCGCAGTTCCAGTTGATGTTGAGCCTGGGGCTGTACAACAACCCGCTCGGGTACATCCTGCTGTTCCTGGTGAACCCCATCGGGATCGTCATCCTGGTCAACTACATCAAGACCCTGCCGAAGGAGCTGGACGAGGCAGCCGCGATTGATGGCTGCGGCTACTTCCGCTTCGTGACCACGATCGTCTTCCCGTTGATCCAGCCGGCGATTGCCACTGTGGCGGTGCTGCATGCGATCGGCATCTGGAATGAGCTGATTCTGCCGACCATCTACCTGACCAACAAGGACTACTATCCCATCACGCGCGGTATGATCGTGTTCCAGGGGGTCTACGGGAGCAACTGGCCAACCCTGGCGGCTGCCGTGTTGATCATGACGCTGCCGATGGTGATCATTTTCCTCGTCTTGCAGCGCTACATCGTGTCCGGCCTGACGGCGGGAGCGGTCAAGGGATAGAGGCGCAGAAAAGACGAATTGAAGATCGAAGATGGAAGATTGAAGACAGGATTCGTCGTCTTCAACCTTCTACGCGATCATTGGTCGGTCATGCGTGTACGGAGGAATGATGACAGAGACGACGCGCGCGCTGCGCCCACTGCTGCTTGGCACGGTGCTGGTCGTGTTTCTGGCGGCCTGTGCGGCCCCAGGGTCGCGGGCCACCCCCATCCCCGCGCCGCCGGGCATGAAGCTGGTCTGGCACGACGAGTTCAACGGCAAGGCGGTTGACAAGGCCAACTGGACGTATGATCTTGGCGGCGGCGGATGGGGCAATGGCGAGGCGCAGTTCTACACCGATCGATCCGAAAACGCCCGCGTCGAGAACGGCCTGCTGATCATCGAGGCCCGCCAGGAGAAATACGAAGGTTCGTATTACACCTCGGCGCGGCTGAAGACGCAGGGGCTGCAGGAATTCCAGTACGGCCGGATCGAGGCACGCATCAAGGTGCCCGCTGGCGCAGGGCTGTGGCCCGCGTTTTGGATGCTGGGCGCCAGCTTCAATGGCTCGAACTGGCCTGACTGCGGCGAGATCGACATCATGGAGTATGTCGGCCGCGAGCCGGACCTGGTCATGGGCACCGCTCACGGGCCGGGCTACTCCGGCGCGCTGGGGCTGAGCCGGTGGAACCGGCAGACGTACAACATTGCCGACGACTTCCACACCTTCGCCATCGAGTGGCAAGCCGGCCAGGTCAAGTGGCTCTACGACGGCGCCGAGTACTTCACCCTGACCCGCGCTGACCTGAGCGGTCGCGAGTGGGTCTTCGACCAGCCGTTCTTCATCATCCTCAACCTGGCGATAGGGGGCACGCTGGGTGGCACCATCGGCCTCGACACCGCCTTCCCCACGCAGTTGCAGGTGGACTATGTGCGGGTGTTTCAGGCGGCGAACCCGTAAGACCAGACCCTCCGGGTGCCCCAAAACCGGAGGGTCTCGAATCGTCAGAGGAGCTCAGTCATGAAGCTAAGGACGACTTTCCTGAATCTGGTCGTGATTACGAGCCTGCTGGTCGGCGGCGCGATCGTGCTCGACGGCCCGCAGGTGCTCGCACGCGTGTTTGGGCCGGAGACGCAGCAGTTGGCCGCGGGACTCGCGCTGCCCCTCGTGGATGACTTCGAGGCCGGGGTGCCGGCCGGGCAGGATGGCGCGGTGCCGATCGGGTTCAACACCTTCGCAGACCCGAACAGCACTGCCGCGATCTCGACCACCGACGCCCTTCCGGCGCCGTCAGTACCGGGCCACAGCGCCGGGAATCATGTCCTGAAACTGGATCTCAATGTCGTGGCGTGGGCCGGCGTCACCCACGCCTTCGAGAACGCCGGGGCCACGGCCTGGGTGACCCAGGACTGGGGCGCCTACGAAGGCATCTCCTTCTACCTCTACGGCACGGGCGCCGGCACTGACTTGTTCCTGGATGTGCTCGACAACCGCAACCCCGGCTCGACAAAGGACGATGCCGAGCGTTGGACACTCGCGTTCAAGGATGATTTCACCGGCTGGAAGCTGATCGAGCTCCCGTTTGCCAGCATGACCCGCAAGGAGATCGGCAACGGCGCGCCCAACGACGGTTTCGGCCTGACCGAGGTGCATGGCTGGGGCTTTGGCACGCTGGGCACGGGCGGTGCAAAGTCCTATTACCTGGACGATGTGTCGGTCTACGGCGTTGCGCCCATCAAGCCGCTGACCGTCGGCTTCAGCACGCTTAACTATCCGGTCACCGAGGGCGAGACGGCCACGGTCACGGCCAAGCTCAGCAAGCCCCACACCGACACGGTGACGGTCCATTATGCGACGACCTTCGGCCTGGCGGTTCCGGATCGCGACTACACCCCGACCTCCGGCACGCTGTCCTTCCCCGCCGGCGTCACCGAGCAGTCGTTCACGGTGCAGACGAGAGAGGACGCCAAGTTCCAGGGCGAGCGCGCCGTGTTGGTCGAGCTGTCCAATCCGACCGGCGGCCTGGAGATGGGCTTTCCGCCGATCGCCCGGGTGAACATCCTCGACAACGAGATGCTTTACCCACCGCTGCTGGACGACTTCGAGACCTACCCGTACCTCTGGTGGGCGACTCCGCCCGCGGCCCTGTCCAACCCGGAGATCGCCGCCGGCGACCCGCTGGCGTTGCCCGGCCAGGGCGCGTACGAGCACGTGCTCCAGGTCGGCCCGAAGAGCCGAATCTATCTGCCTCTGATCGGAGGGATTGGCCCCGCAACTGCTGTCCAGCAACCCAGTGCGTCAGCCACGTATCACTTCGGCCGCACCTTCCCT
Organism: uncultured Anaerolineales bacterium; assembly: GCA_964566325.1. GTDB lineage: Bacteria > Chloroflexota > Anaerolineae > CG2-30-64-16 > CG2-30-64-16 > JALOOB01. Next base: position 10,111 of record CAZMIS010000069.1, on the reverse strand, counting down.
GTTGGCCAGGACTGGAGCGCAGCATCAGGGCTGAGCTTCTGGTACTACGGTCGGAATAACAAGGCGGCGGTTCGGGTCAATCTGACCAACGATCAGGCCACCACTGCCGATCCTGCAGGCTGGCAGCTCGTGTGGAGCGATGAGTTCAACGGCGCTGCCGGTGCTGCGCCGAACGCACGCGTCTGGGGCAACGAGGTCGGCGACGGCACCGCCTACGGCATCCCCGGCTGGGGCAACGACGAGCTGGAATACTACACTGCCGGCGGCGCCAACGCGGCGGCCGACGGCCAGGGCAACCTGGTGATCACCACCGCGGAGGCCGACGGCTCGCTCCAGTGTTACTACGGCCCGTGCAAATACACCTCGGCGCGGCTGCTGACCAAGAACCGGTTCGAGGTCGCCTACGGCCGGGTCGAGGCGCGCGTCAAGGTGCCGGTCGGCGCCGGGCTCTGGCCGGCGTTCTGGATGCTCGGCACCGACATCGACCGGGTCGGCTGGCCGCAGACGGGCGAGATCGACATCATGGAGCATGTCGCCCGCCTGCCTAAGGAGATCTTCGGCACCCTGCACGGCCCCGGCTACTCGGGCGGCAACAGCTACGGCAAGGTCGTTGACCTGGGCAAGCCGGTCGCCGACGACTTCCATACGTTCGCAGTGGAATGGCAGCCGGACAAGATCACCTGGTTCCTTGACGGCGCCCCTTACTTCACGGCGACCCCGTCCGATCCGTTCCTGGCGGGCAAGCAGTGGGTCTACAACCACCCGTTCTACATGCTGCTGAACGTGGCGGTCGGCGGCAACTTCGGCGGCGCGGTCGGCTCAAACACGACCTTCCCGCAGCAGACCCTGGTTGACTACGTGCGCCTCTACCAGGCCGCGCCGCAGCCCGTGTCGTTCGCGGCCTCGTTCGTGGACGACTTCAGCGGCTGGCAGCAGATCAGCCTCCCGTTCGCGTCCTTCCAGGGCGCGGCCGGGACCACGCTGGACCTGGCCGCCGTGCGCTCCATCGGCTTCGACGTGCCGGCGTCCCTGCCGCATCCGGTCCTCCTGGACCAGATCCGCCTGAAGTATGCCGACACCACGCCGCCGGCGGTGGAGATCGCCAGCAGCGCGGCCGGCGAGACGGCGAAGGGCCCCGTCACGTTCACCTTCACCTTCAGCGAAGATGTGGGCATGAGCTTTACGGCTGACGATATCGCTGTCGCCGGTGGCACGGCCGGTGCGTTCACGCGCGTCAGCGGCACGCTGGCGACGCTGGTCGTGACCCCGCCTGCTAACGCGGCCGGCACGATGACGGTGGCCGTCGCTGTGGGCAAGTTCTTTGATGCAGCTTATAATGCCAACGTGGCCGCGGCCTCTCTTGACCAGGTCTATGACACGACGAGCGTCGTGCCCCCCGCCTGGAGGCCGATCACGTTCGACGATCCGGCAGTGACGTACACGCTGACGGGGTTCGGCGGAGCCGATGACTCGACCGTGGTGGTAGATCCGACGGATGCTGCCAACAAGGTGGCCAAGGTCGTGAAATCGGCGACGGCCGAATTGTGGGCCGGGACCACGGTGTCGACCGGCCCGAACTTCTCGGTGCCGGCGCTGCCGTTCACGGCCAGCGACACCACGATGACGGTGCGGGTCTGGTCGCCGGACGCCGGCATCCCGGTGCGGCTGAAGGTGGAGGATGCCGCGGACGGCACGAAGTCGGTCGAAACCGAGGCGATGACCACCGTGGCCGCCGGCTGGGAGACGCTGACCTTCGACTTTGCGAACCCGGCGCCAGGGACCGCGGCGCTGAACCTGGCCTACACGTACAGCAAGGTCTCCATCTTCTTCAACTTCGGCGTGACCGGCGCCGTGGCTGGGGAGAAGACCTACTACTTCGACGACGTGGCCTTCAGTGGCGGCACGCCGCCCCCCGCCTGGGGGGCCATCACATTCGACGACCCGGCGGTGACGTACACGCTGACGGGGTTCGGCGGTGCGGAGGCGGCGAGCGTGGTGGCGGATCCGGCGGGCGGCGCGAACCACGTCGCGCAGGTGACCAAGTCGGCGACGGCCGAGCTGTGGGCGGGCGTGACCGTCTCCACCGTGCCGGGCAACTCGATCGCGCCGGTCCCGTTCACGGCGACGGCGAAGACCATCACGGTGCGCGTGTGGTCGCCGGCCGCGGGCGTGCCGATCCGGCTGAAGGTGGAGGATGCGGCGGACGGCAGCAAGAGCTGCGAGACCGAGGCAACCACGACGGTGGCGAACGCCTGGGAGACGCTGACCTTCGACTTCGCCAACCCGGCGTCGGGCACCCAGGCGCTGAACCTGGCGACGACTTACAACCGGATGTCGGTGTTCCCGAACTTCGGCAAGACGGGTGCACAGATCGGCGGCGCGTCCACCTACTACTTCGACGACTTTACCTTCGGGCCCTGAGCCCGACCGTGACGCATCCGTTGCCATCCCATGGCAATCGCGATGCGCGGTTCAGGAGGCCGGGTTCGGGTGATCTGTACTGCAGACATCCGAACCCGGCCTCGGACACGCTCCCGGCCATCCCAGTTACAAGGTGACATCCATGCGCTTCCAACACTTCTGTACGGCCCAGGGCACCCCCTATCGCCTGACCGAGCTGCCATCGCTGGTTCCGGGCAGCGCCGCACCGGGGCCGGCTTCCATCGTGGTCGATCCCGCCGTGCGCTACCAGGAGATCGAAGGGTTCGGGGGCGCGTTCACCGATGCGGCTGCGCTCACTTTTGCCGGGCTCAGCCCGGCGCGCCAGGCCGAGCTGCTGGCAGCCTGCTTCAGCCCGACCGATGGCCTGGGCTACACCCTGTGCCGAACCCCCATGGGCAGCAGCGATTTCTCTACGGACAACTACACCTATGCCGACACGCCGGGGGACGTCGAACTGGCGCACTTCACCATCGCCCACGACCGCCACGCGAAGCTCCCCATGATCAAGGCGGCCCAGGCGATGGCGACCGAACCGATTCGCATCCTGGCCACGCCCTGGAGTCCGCCCGCCTGGATGAAGACCAACGGCGACCTGTGCCATGGCGGCAAGCTCCGCTCCGAGTGTCGCGCGGCCTGGGCGGCTTACTTCTGCCGTTTTGTGGCCGAATATGAGCGCGAGGGCGTCCCGATCTGGGGTCTCTCCGTACAAAACGAGCCACTGGCGGCACAGACGTGGGAGTCCTGCCTCTACACCGCGGAGGAGGAGCGCGACTTCGTGCGCGATTACCTCGGTCCGGCGTTGGTCCGCAACGGCTTGGGCGGCCTGCGGCTGTTGATCTGGGATCATAACCGGGATCTGATGTTCGAGCGTGCTAAGGTCATCCTCGACGATCCTGACGCCGCACAGTATGTGTGGGGCGCCGCGTTCCACTGGTACGTCGGCGACAACTTCGCCAACGTGCAGTGGACCCACGACGCCTTTCCCGACAAGAAGCTGTTGTTCACTGAAGGCTGCCAGGAAGGCGGCCCGCACCTGGGCGAGTGGAAGGTGGGCGAGCGGTACGCTCACTCGATGATCAATGATCTGAACCGCTGGACGGTTGGCTGGATCGACTGGAATCTTCTGCTGGACGAGACGGGCGGCCCCAACCATGTCGGCAACTTCTGCAGTGCACCGATCATCGCCGACACGCGGACGGGCGAGCTGCTCTACCAGAGCTCTTATTACTATATCGGCCATTTCGCGCGCTTCATCCGGCCCGGCGCCCAGCGCATTCTCTGCGCGGCCAGCCATGATGCGCTTGAAGCTGTCGCCTTTCGCAATACCGACGGCCGGATCGCGATTGTCGTGCTCAACCGTTCGGATGAGACGCTGCCGTTCACGTTGAAGCTCGATGGGCTGACGTCCGCTACAGAGAGTTTGCCGCACGCTATCACAACCTACCTGTTCGCGAATGCATGAATACCATAGGGGGTTGATGTGTTGTCCTACGCGTTCGATGCCACAAACCGTTTCGTTCTGTCAGACTATGAGGCAGCCCAGCCCTTTGCGAGTTTCCTGCCCGGGATCGCCGGGCCGTTGGGCATCCCCATGTGGGCCTTCTACGTGAACCGCGGCCAGGCGATTGCCGGCTTCGGCGTGGAGAGCAAGGACACGCCGATCATGGAGTTCCAGCCGGCGAACAAAGCGTATCAGCTGACGCCCTACACCGGCTTTCGCACGTTCGTCAAGGTCCGCACGGGCGGCGACGCGCCGTACTACGAGCCGTTCTCCGCCGTAGCACCGGCCGCCCCCCGCCATATGTATATTGCCGCCAACGAGTTGGAGCTGGAAGAGACGAGCGACTCGTTCGGCTTGCAGGTGAGCGTCCGCTACTTCACCTTGCCGGGAGAGAGCTTCGCCGGGTTGGTGCGCCAGTTGACGGTCAGGAACATCTCGGTGCAGCCCTGTGAGATCGAACTCCTGGATGGCCTGCCGGTCATCATCCCCTACGGCATCGACGATGGCATGCTGAAGGCAATGAGCCGCACGGCCGAGGCCTGGATGGCCGTCTTCAACCTGGGGGCAGGCATTCCCTTCTACCGGGTTCAGGCAACCGTCGGAGATGCGGCTGAGGTGAGTGCCATTGAGGCCGGTCACTTCTACCTGGCGTTCGCAGCTTGCAGCGACAGGACCTGGCCTCTCTCCCCCATCGTAGACCCGACCGTCATTTTCGGGACGAATACGGCCCTGAGCTGCCCCGATCGCTTCCTGGTCCGGCCGCTGGCCGATCTGCTGGCCGCACCCCAGATCACCGTGGGGCGGACCCCGTGCGGCATGGCCGGGGCGACCGCACGGCTGGCGCCCGGTGAGGCCCTGGACCTGTATGCGATCATCGGCCACGTCAGTTCGGTCGACGCCATCAATGGCTGTCACGCACGGCTGGCGCAGCCCGGCTACATCGCGGCGAAGCGCCTGGAAGCACAGGCGTTGGCCGCCTCGCTCACCGAGCCCATCGCGACCCACAGCGGCGACCCCAGGTTCGACGCCTACTGCCGCCAGGCCATGCTGGATAACATCCTGCGCGGGGGCTGGCCGGCGCGCCTCAACGGAAAGGTCTATCATATCTACGGCCGCAGGCACGGCGACCTGGAACGCGACTACAACGCGTTCTTCCTGCCGGCGGAGTACTACTCGCAGGGCAACGCCTCCTATCGCGACGTCAACCAGAACCGGCGCTCCGATGTGCTTCTCAACCCTGCGGTCGGCGACGCGGAGGTCCTGGCGTTCTTGGGGTTGATCCAACCCGACGGCTACAACCCGTTGACCGTCCTGGGCAGCCGCTTTACGATCCCGCCGGAGCGGCAGGCGGCCGTCTTGGCACTGGTCGACCGGCCGGACGACCTGCGTCCGCTGCTGGCACGTTCGTCCACGATCGGACAACTGCTGGCCGCGCTCGCCCGTCAGGGCATCAGCCTGACCGTGGCGCCGGAGACCTTCGTAGAGGCGGTTGCAGCACAGGCCGGCTGGGAATTTGCGGCGACGTTCGGCGAAGGCTACTGGATAGATCACTGGTTTTACAACCTCGACCTGTTGGATTCGTACCTCGCCATCTATCCCGACCGTAAAGATGAGCTACTGTTCGCGAAGACCGTGCCTTACTATCAGGGCGCCGCATTCGTGCAGCCGCGCGATCGGAGGACGGTTCTGGCAGGGGCCGGCAAGGTGCGCCAGTACGGCGCGCTCCTGGAAGATGAGGACCTGGCGCAGCGGCTGTCCGACGGACCGGCGCCTCGCCACCTGGCACGCGCTGCGCACGGACAGGGCGAGGTCTTTCGCAGCACGGTCCTCGCCAAGCTGACCGGCCTGGCGCTGCTCAAATTCGCTACCCTCGACCCGGCGGGCATGGGCATCGAGATGGAGGCCGGCAAGCCGGGCTGGTGCGATGCACTGAACGGCCTGCCCGGGCTGTTCGGCTCATCCTTGTCCGAAACGTACGAGCTGGAGCGCTTGCTGGATTTCCTGCTCCATGCCCTGGCGGGGAAGTCGGATGCCGCGGTGGTGCTGCCCGTCGAGCTGGCGGACCTGCTGCGGCAGGTGGTGACGGAGCTAACCGCTTTTTATGCCGCGTTCGATGACGGGCGCGATCACCGCTATTGGGATGCCGTGGCAGGCGCACGCGAAACCTATCGCGACCGCGTCCGGCTCGGCTTCGACGGGCGTACGGAGGCTATTGCACTCTCTGCCCTGGGGCAGATCCTGCGCATCTTCCGCGACAAGGTGGCAGAGGGAATCGCGAAGGCTGAAGCACTCACCGGCGGCATCCCGCCGACCTATTTCACCTACGAAGCGCTCGAGCATGAGATCGTCGAGGGTGACGATGGTGCGCCACTGCGCGATGATCAGGGCCGTCCCTTCGTGCGCGTGACTCGTTTCGAGCCGCACGCCCTGCCCGCCTTCCTGGAAGGACCGGTTCACGCGCTGCGCTCGTGTGCCGCCGCGCCCTCCGGAATCGGGGCTGCTGCCGGCCCGGCAGATGAGATCCAGCCACCGGCCGTCGCTCGGGGCTCAGAGGCTCAGTCGAACATCCAGCGTGCCCGCGCGCTCTACGGCCGGGTCAAGGCGAGCCCCCTCTTCGACGCCAAGCTCGGCATGTACAAGACCAACGCACCGCTGGATGCCTGCTCGCATGAGATCGGCCGGCTGCGGGCTTTCACGCCGGGCTGGCTGGAGAACGAGTCGATCTTCCTCCATATGGCATACAAGTACCTCCTGGCGGTGCTGCGCGCGGGCCTGCATGACGAGTTCTTCAGCGAAATGCAGCGCGGCCTGGTGGCGTTCCTCGACCCGGAGATCTACGGCCGCAGCCCGCTGGAGCACTCGTCCTTCATCGTCAGCAGCGCGCATCCCGACGCAGGGCTGCACGGCCGCGGCTACGTCGCCCGCCTCACCGGCGCCACCGCCGAGTTCCTCAGCATGTGGGTGCTGATGATGGTGGGGTCGCAACCGTTCTTCCTGCGGGACGGGGAGTTGTGCCTGGCATTCAGGCCGGCCCTGCCGTCCTGGCTCTTCCGGGAGGATGGTACGCTGAGCTTCACGTTCCTGGGGCAATGCAAGGTCACCTATCATCGCCATGCGGCCAGCGCGGCCTATCCCCAGGTCACTGCCGTCACACTGCACCTTCCGGCGGGTGACCGTGTCAGCTTCCCCGGCGCGGTGATCGCCGCGCCCTACGCAGCGATGGTGCGCGACGGCCTGATCAGGCAGATCGACATGTCCCTGGAATAGGGCACGACCGCTGGCGCGCGGCGCATAGTCAGATCGGAGATGAGTCTCTGGCCGGTTTGATCGGCCGTCTGAAGGCTCGGTTCCATCACGGGAGAAGAAGGATGATGACCGGAAACACGACCATGGGTTGGGATTTTACCGGCGACGACGGCGCCTTCCGCCTGGCGTCACCCCACAGAACCAGCTATCTCTACTTCCCGCTGGTCAACGAGGCCGGCATGATGTCAGCGGTGACACCGACGCTGCACGGCGACACGAAGACCGGCCAGAACAGCTTTCTGACGCTGCCCGTTTCGGTGGAAGACCTGCACAACACGCGCTCGGCGCGCAATTTCTGGGTCACCCTTGCCGGATCTGAGCCGTGGTCGGCCACCGGCAATTCGGCGCGGCAGCTGGCGCAGCCGCCCGCATCGGACTCGCACGAGGCGGTGACGCTGGAAGCCGGGCTGTTGTGGCACAGGGTGACGCGGGAGAATCGGCATTTGGGCCTGCGCGCCGAGACGCTCAACTTCGTGCCCGCGGGCGGCGACCCCGTCGAGCTGATGCAGGTCACGCTGACCAACATCGGGGACCGGCCGCTGAACCTTACACCGACCGCCGCGATCCCGATCTACGGTCGTTCGGCCGAAAACCTGCGCGATCACCGGCACGTGACCTCGCTGCTGCACCGCATCCGCACGTCGCGTCATGGCGTGTCGGTCTGTCCGACCCTCTCGTTCGATGAACGCGGGCACCGGCCCAACCTCGTCACCTACGCGGTGCTGGGTGCGGACGGCGACGGCGCGCCACCCGTCAGCTTCTGCCCCGTGGTGGAGGACTTCATCGGCGAGGGCGGCAACCTGGATTGGCCGCAGGCGGTGGTGGCGCCCGGCGCGGAGGGGTTGCCGGCCGGGGCTGCCGTGGATGGCTACGAGGCGATGGGCGCGCTGCGCTTCGCGGATCTCACGCTGGCGCCCGGCGCGTCGCATTCGTACGTGCTCATCCTGGCCGTGCTGGCCGATGGCGCGGGGGATGCGGGAGAGGCGCAGTTGGTCCAGCGCTACGGCAGCGCGGCCCGCGTGGCCGATTGGCTCGACCGCACGCAAGCGGAATGGCAGGCGCGGATCGCGCCGCTGGCGTTCCGCACCGCGGACCCGCGCTTCGATGGCTGGCTCAAGTGGGTGGCGATCCAGCCGACCCTGCGGCGCCTGTTCGGCAACTCGTTCCTGCCCGCCCACGACTACGGCCGTGGCGGCCGCGGCTGGCGTGACCTGTGGCAGGACTGCCTGGCGCTGCTGGTGATGGAGCCGGAGCCGGTGCGCGACCTGCTCTTCAGCAGCTTCGCGGGCGTGCGCATCGATGGCAGCAATGCGACCATCATCGGCAGCCGGCCCGGCGAATTCATCGCGGACCGCAACAACATCCCGCGCGTCTGGATGGATCACGGCGCGTGGCCCTGGCTGACGACGCAGCTCTACCTTCATCAAAGCGGCGACCTGGGCTTCCTGCTGCAGGAACAAGCCTACTTCAAGGATGCGCACACCGACCGGTGTCGGGCGAAAGATGAGGCGTGGGCTGCGGAGCAGGGCACCGAGCTCCGTACAGCCGCGGGCCAGGTCTACCGCGGCTCGATTCTGGAGCATCTCCTGGTACAGCACCTCACCGCGTTCTTTCACGTGGGGACGGCAGGCAACACGATTCTGCTGGAGGGCGCGGACTGGAACGATGGAATGGACATGGCCCGCGAGCGCGGGGAGAGCGTGGCGTTCACGGCGCTCTACGCCAGCAACCTGCGTGACTTGAGCGGCATCGTGCTGGAATTGGCACGCCTGGGCCTGGACGGCGTCGAACTGGCCGGGGAGCTGGTGTGCCTGCTCGATACGCTCAAGCGCCCCGTGGACTACGAGGATGTCGCCGCAAAGCAGCGCCGGCTGGCAGAGTACTTCGCCACATGCGGGCACACCGTCTCCGGGGCAAAGGTCAGGGTGAGCCTGGCCGACCTGGCCCGCGATCTGGCGGCCAAGGTCGATTGGTTGGCCGCGCACATCCGGGCAGGTGAGTGGGTGACGGACGGTCAGGGCCACGGCTGGTTCAACGGCTACTACGACAACGACGGCCAACGGGTCGAAGGCGCGGGTCCGAACGGCGCGCGCATGACGCTGACCGGGCAGGTCTTTACGCTGATGGGCGGCATCGCCACCGACGAACAGGCGGCCGAGATCGTGCGTGCTGCGGATCGCTATCTCTACGAGCCGCGCATGGGCGGCTACCGCTTGAACACGGACTTCGGTGGGATACAGCTCAACCTGGGCCGCTGCTTCGGCTTTGCGTTCGGCCACAAGGAGAACGGCGCGATGTTCAGCCACATGGCTGTGATGTATGCCAATGCGCTCTACCGTCGCGGTCTGGTTGCAGAGGGCCACAAGGTGCTGGCGGGGATCTACGAGCACTGCCAGGACTTCGCGGTCGCCCGCATGTATCCCGGCCTGCCGGAGTACATCAGCGAGCGGGGTCGCGGCATGTATCCCTGGCTCACCGGCTCGGCAAGCTGGTACCTGCTCACGCTGCTGGTCGAGGTCTTCGGGGTCAAGGGCGACCTGGGCGACCTGGTGCTGGAACCGAAGCTCGCCGCGGCCCAGTTCGATCACCGGGGTCAGGCCGCCGTCCGGACGCAGTTTGCCGGCCGCAATCTCGAGGTCGTCTACCTCAACCCGCAGGGTCTCAATTGCGGCGCGTATGCGATCCGGCGGGTCGTCGTCGATGGCATCGCGTTGCTGGTGTCACGCGAAGGCAACGGCGTGCGCATCTCCAGGGAGAACATCACGGGCCTTGACCCGGCGACCATGCACCGCCTCGTCGTCGAGCTCGGCTGATGACGACGCCTACTCGTATGCCCTCGCTGCAGGAGCTGGCCGCCCTGTA
>CAZMIS010000068.1:0-13426 GCA_964566325.1 uncultured Anaerolineales bacterium | reverse complement strand
TCATCTGCGCCACGTGATACAAAGCTCCATTAACGACAAAGGGTAGCGGACCGGTCGATCCACTACCCTGCAGATCGTGCAGTCAGCCGGAATCAACCGGCAGGCGTAGCCGTAGGCGTCGCGGTGGGAGCCGCCGTCGGCACAGCACCGGGGGTCAGCGGCGCCTCATCGACCACCTCGCCGTCTTCACCGACCACCCAGCCGCGCTCCACCACCTGGCCGATGTTGCCCATGGGACCGAGGTCCTCGCCGTTCAGGATCAGCGTCAGGCCCCCCGCGTTGCCCGTACGGATGACGATCGAATCATCTGCCTCCCAGGCACGCGTGTCGTCTGCAGCCACGAAACCTTCCTCGACCACTGCGCCATCGACGACCACGCGCAGCCAGGACCGCTGGCTGGCGATCAGCTCCAGGAAGATATTGGACACGATCTCCGGCGTGGATGTCGGCCGCGAGGTGGGCGTGGGCGACGCGGGCACCGTCGGCGTCGGTAGCGTCAGGATGCTGGAGGTCACCATTGCCTCGACGGTCGGCGGCTCGGGCAGGGTCGCGGTCGCGCGCGGGGTGGCGGTGACCACCCACGGCGTCGCCGTGGGGGTGGACGTTGCCGTGGGCACCGGTGCTGGCGCGAAGGCCCGCAACGGGTTCCAGCCCGAATTGCGGCCCAGGAGCCACCACGCCCCTGCGGCCAGAAGCGCCACGACCAGTGCAGCGACGAGCCAGTAGACCCAGCCCCTGTCCTGGTAGTCGTCGATCAACTCGACCTCGAGGGGCCGGTAATCCACTACGCGCGGACTGCCCGGCTCCGCGATCTCCACATCCTCGCCCGCGTCGCCGCTCTCAGCCCCGTAAAGGTCCAGCAACGCCTGGGCATCCAGGCCCAGGTAGGCCGCATAGGTGCGCAGAAAGCCCCGCGCAACGGTTCCGCGCGGCAGCTTGTCGTAGTCCGCGTGCTCCAGCGCCTCGAGATATTTCTGTCGGATGCGGGTGACGGATTCGACGTCGGCCAGGTTAAGGCCCTTGGCCGACCGCGCCTCCGTCAACAGGCGCCCAAGTTCGCTCATAAGAGGTCGATCCCCATTCCTAATTGATAGGCCGAACCACTATACCCGCTGGAAGGTGAAAAGTCAAAGCAATCGCCCCCCCAGTTGCACAAATGCCGGCTTATCGCTATGATCCCTTCGCCATGCCAAGCCGCAAGAAAAAGCCGCGTTCTTCGCGCGGTGCACCGCTCATCGTGCTCGCCGTCGTGATCCTGGCCGGGATCTGGCTGACGGAGCAGGCGGCCACCCGCGGCCTCGGACCGAGCTGGCTGCAGTTTCTCTTCGCCGCGGACCAGCCGACCGGCGGCCTGCGCGTCGGCCTGATCGCGGGCCACAAGGGCAACGATTCGGGCGCCGTGTGCCCGGACGGGCTGACCGAGGCGGAGATCAACCTGCGGGTGGCCGAGTTGGTCAGCGAGGGACTGGCCAGGCAGGGGATCCGGGCCGACATCCTGGACGAATACGACGACCGGCTGCGCGGCTATCGGGCGGCCGCGTTGGTCTCCATCCACTCTGACTCCTGCATGGTCGACTTCAGCGGCTACAAGGTGGCGAGTGAGACGGGCGGCAGCGAGGCGTCCGAACGCCTGGCAGCCTGCCTGTGGGACGCATACGAGACCGCGACCGGGCTCGCGCGCCATCCCAGCACCATCACGCGGGACATGACCCGCTACCACGCCTTCCGCGAGATCTCAGCGCAGACACCCGGGGCCATCATCGAGCTGGGCTTCATGAATGCGGACCGCGGCCTGCTGGTGGACGAACCCGCGCGTGCCGCGCAGGGCGTCGTCGACGGCATCCTCTGCTTCCTCGCGCCCGCCCCCAACGCCGAATAGCCGCTGCGCTACTGCACGGGTCCCAGCACGTGCCTCAGCACGAGCGTGTGGACCACCTGCTCGACCGGCGCGCGGTCGTCGGTGAAGACCACTGCACTCACGGGCGGCGCGGCCACCCGTGCACCGGCCATCACCGGGGCCACCTGGCCCAGCAGTCCATCCCCGAACGCGGGCAGGTTCGCCTGCAGGTCGGCCAGGGTGGTGGGCTGCCGGGTCCCTACGACGAGGCTGTTGCCCAACGAGCTGCCGTTGTCGGGCTCATCGACCACGTACACCGAAGGAAAGACGGCCAGCATCGTCGCAGCCACCGCATCGACGAGGCTGTAGTCCGTATGAGTGCGGCCCACATTAACCGCGACCACGCCCGTGCCGGCCAGGCGATCCCGGGCCAGCGCGAAGAACTCGACGGTGATGAGGTGAAAGGGAATGTAGGGCGGCCGGTAGGCATCCACCGTGATCACGTCATAGGACGCGGCCGCGCCGTCGGGCGGCCGGTAGAGAAACCGGCGGCCGTCCATCGCATGCGCGGCCAGGTTGGGCTGGTTCATGTCGAACCACTCCCGGCCGGTGCGCAGGATGGCCGGGTCCAGCTCCGCGCCCTCGATCGCGATCGGGCCGTATCCCTCCGTGAAGAGGTGCGCCATCGTGCCGGCGGCCAACCCGACGATGGCGACGCGCTGCACCTGGTCCGGCCGGTAGGGCGCGGGGTTGAACGCGGGCGCGAGCAGGAAGTAGTCCCAGATGCCGTCGGCCAGCCCTCCCGCGGGGCGATAGACGGAGTGGATCCCCTCCCCCTCGTTGAGCCGCAACTGCCGCTCCACGCCCAGATCGAGCACCTGGATGTAATTGAACGCAGATTCCGTCTCATAGACGAGCCCCTGCGCGTCCTTGAGCGGGCCCATAGGACGCCAGCCCAGCCATGCGACGACCGCAGCTGCGGCCAGCAGGGCCAGGACGTCCAGGCGGCGCCGCTGGGCCAGCAGGCCGAGAATGACCACGGCCAGCAACGCGAGCGACAGCATGGCAAAGGTGCGCCGCGTGCCGATGGCGGGGATGAGCCACAGGACGGGCAGGAAGCTGCCCGCGATGCTGCCCGCGGTCGAGAGCGCGGAGATGCGGCCGGCCACCTCGCCGCTGCCCCTGACGTCGCGGATGGCCAGGCGGACCGCGTAAGGACTGACGCAGCCCAGCAGGGTGACAGGGACGGCAAAGAGGACCAGGATGGCCCCCATGCTGCCGGCAAGGACGCCTGCATCGAACGTGTCCAGCCCGAGGCTGGCCAGGCGCAGCACCGGCCGAGAGACGGCGGGGATCAGCCCGACCCCGACCGCGGCGGCGCCGGTCAGGCGCAACATCACGAGTGGGTGGGGCCAGCGGTCGGCCACCCGACCGCCGAGCCAGTAGCCGGCGGTCAGATAGAGGAGGATCAGGCCGATCAGGCTGGCCCAGACGATGAGCGAGTTGCCGAACCAGGGATCGAGCAGCCGTGACGCGCTCAACTCCACCCCAAGTGTGGTGAAGCCCGCAGTCACGACCAACAGGTAGAGGTAAGATCGCGGTATGGACTGTGACATGATGGACATTATAGGCGCGGGGAAGCGGAGCCAGAAATGAACCGCGGCCGAGGCACATCGCCGTGGCCCCTTTGGCTGCGGCTGATCGTCGTCGTGCTTGCCGGCGCGGCCCTCGCCGCACCTTTCCTCTTGTGGGGCGAGCAACTGGCGCGCGTATTCGCCAACCGGGAGCAAGTGGCCCGGGAGATCCGCAGCGCGGGAGCCTGGGGCCCGCTGGTGGTCATCGGGCTGGCAGTGGCCCAGACCATCGTCGCACCGGTGCCGGGCCAGGTGGTCAACTTCGTCGCGGGGTATCTCTACGGTCCCTGGGCCGGCATCGCCTACAGCTGGATCGGATTGGTGCTGGGCACGGCGTTCGCCACGGCGCTGGCACGGTTCGCGGGCCGTCCTGCGGTGGAGCGCCTGGTCAGCCCGGCGCTGCTGGCCCGGATGGATCGGGCGGCGGCGGACAAAGGGCTGGGGTTCTTCTTCCTCGTCTTCCTCATCCCGGGGCTGCCCGACGACGTGCTCGCCTTCGCGGCCGGGCTCACCACCCTGCCGCTGCGGCTGCTGCTTCCCATCGCCGCGCTGGCCCGCATCCCCGGTCTCGCGGGATCGGTCCTGCTCGGCGCGAACGCGGAGCACATCCCGCCCATGGGGTGGGCGGCCATCGCGGTGGTCGCCGCCCTCGCGCTGCTCCTCGCCTGGCGCTACGGCGCGGCCGTCCAGGACGCGCTCCTGCGCAGGATCGGCCGATCTTAGCCTCACGGTCGTTTCAGTCTCACCGCCCGGCGACCGGAAGTCGCTGCTACGGCTTCCTGCCGCTGGGTGAACGGACTGAAATGACCTTGGTTATGGCCAGAAGTCGCGGCGCGCGCGAGGGCAAAGTGTGCTATGATGGAAGCGCAACAGAGCATCGCGCCTGCCCTTGCCGAAAGAGCGTGCTGACACACAAGGAGGTGCATATGGAACTCGCAACGCTGTTAGCAGTCCGTCGCTCGGTGCGTGCATTCGACGGCAATCCGGTCGAGGCAGATAAGATCCGGCAAATCCTCGAGCTGACCAACCTGGCTCCCTCCGCGGGCAACCTGCAGGCTTACGAAATCTTCCACGTGACCGCGGCCCGGGCACGCGCCGCGTTGGCGCGTGCCGCCGACCAGTTGTACCTGGCCGAAGCGCCCGACGTGTTGGTGTTCTTTGCCAATCCCGGCCGCTCGGCGCGGAAATACGGATCCCGCGGGAAGGAGCTGTACGCGGTCCAGGATGCGACGATCGCGGCGACCTATGCGATGCTGGCGGCCACGGATCTGGGGCTATCCACCGTCTGGATCGGCGCATTCGATCCCGCGAAGGTGACCGCGGCCGTGGGCGCGCCGCCCGATTGGGTGCCGGTGGCGGTCCTGCCGATCGGCCACGCCTCGGAGGCGCCCGGCCCCACCTCGCGCCGCGCGCTGGATGACCTGGTGCGAACAATCTGAGCGTATAACGATGGGATGAACCTTAAAACACGAAGGCCGGGGTTGACTGGTGGCCCCGGCCTTCGTGCGCAAAGGAGGAGGAAGAATCTGCTGCTATCTTAGCTGTCCCGCTCCCGGCAGCCAGTGATGATGCTTACGATTACTCTCACCATCATCAGAGAAATAGGAGTCCTCAGCGGACCGTCACGAGATCCCTGATCTTGTCGAGCGTGGCCGGGCCGATCCCCTTGACGTTGAGCAGGTCCTCCACCTCCCCATAGGGCCTGCCGTCGACGATCAGCTGGGCCATCACGGGCCCGATAGACGGCAGGCCTTCCAGCTCAGCGAGCGTCGCGGTGTTGACGTTGATCAATCCTCCCAGCGGGATGGCGGCGCCGGTCCGGCTGGCGGGCGTCGCTGGGGTGTGCGTCGCCGCACCGGGTGGGACCGCTGGAAGCGGCGCGGCCACGGTCTCTCCCACGTGGGGCACGTAGACCTGCACCCCGTCCTGCAGCTCGATCGCCTTGTTGATGCGGTCGAGATCTGCGTCCCCGGCCGGGCCGCCCGCAGCCGCGATGGCGTCGGCAACGATGCTGCCTGGCGCCAGGAGGACGACCTGCGGCTGCCTCACCGCGCCGGCGACGTCAACGCGCAGCGGTCCCGGGGTCAGGGTCGGCATAGGTGACGGCGCAGGCGTAGGGGACGGCGGCGGCACGATTTCGATGGGCTGGGCCGATGGCCGGCGCACGAACAGCAGTACGCCGGCCAATACTGCCAGCCAGACCAGGCTCACGGCCGCGTAACCGCGCCACGCCGCACGGCCAGGGCTGTTCATGGGCTACCTCGTACACTCGTATCAGGCGGCCGGGGGCTCCCCGTCCCCGTTGCCGGCCAGGCCCTTGAACGCGCGCAGGAACTCGATCGGCACCGGGAAGAGGATCGTCGAATTCTTCTCGACCGCGATCTCCGTCAGCGTCTGCAGATAGCGCAACTGGATCGCGGCCGGTTCGGTCGCAATGACCCGCGCCGCGTTCGTGAGCTGCTCGGATGCCACGAATTCACCCTCGGCATGGATGATCTTCGCGCGCTTCTCGCGCTCGGCCTCGGCCTGGCGCGCCATGGCCCGCTTCATCGTGTCGGGCAGCTCGACGTCCTTCACCTCGACGATGCTGACCTTGATGCCCCACGGTTCGGTCTGCTCGTCGATGATCATCTGCAGACGCGCGTTGATCTCGTCCCGATGCGCAAGCAGGTCATCCAGGTCGGACTGGCCCAGGACGGAGCGCAGGCTGGTCTGAGCGATCTGGTAGGTCGCGCGACGGAAGTCTTCGACCTTGACGATGGCTGACTGCGGATCGACCACCCGGAAGTACGCGACTGCGTTGACACGCACCGTCACGTTGTCCTTGGTGATCGCTTCCTGTGCGGGGATGTCGAGCGTGACGACGCGCAGGTCCACCTTGACCATCCGGTCGATGATCGGGATGATGAAGAACAGGCCGGGTCCTTTAGCCCCGACCAGGCGGCCGAGGCGGAAGATCACGCCGCGCTCATACTCCTGCACGACCTTGATCGCAGAGCTGGCCACGACCGCGATCGCCAGGATCACGGCGCCGGCGGAAAAAAGAAAGTTGAGAATTTCTCCCATGTTTTCCTCCATTGGGATGATTGGAGCGCCATCCGCCATCGAATGGACGCGATACCGGTGTCAGATGAACGGATTATACCACGGGCCGGCGATTAAGAACCAGGCCAGATCATTTGACGCAGGCGCGCCGCGCGTGCTATCATGTGCCCGCGTGTGGGTCATCGATGCCCTCCCTCTCGGTTTGCCGGGGCGGAGGGCTTGTTTTTAGTGGGACAGCGCCGGAGGCCAACCCCAACCATGCATGTAGGAATCGACGCGAGATTGGTGTACCACACCCGCGCCGGCATCGGAGAATACACCCTCCGTCTCACCCAGGCGCTCGCTGCAGCCTATCCGCAGGATCAATTCTGCCTTCTCCAGGACTGGCGACAATCGAACGGATTGGTCCGCGCGGACAACGTCACGGTCTCGCCGTCCCGCGTGCCGAGCCATCATCGGCTGGAGCAGCTCTTTCTGCCCTGGGTGGTGCGACAGCTGAACTGCGACGTCTTCCACAGTCCTGATTTCATCCCGCCCCTGCACCGCCGCGGGAACAGCGTCATCACCATCCACGACCTGGCGTTCCTGATCTATCCGCAGTTCGTGACCAAGGATGCCGCGCGCTATTACGGCCAGATCGACCGGGCCGTGCGCAGCGCCGACCACATCATCGCGGTGTCGAACAGCACGAAGAACGACCTGGTGCGCATGTTGGGCGTCCCGGAGGATCGCATCACCGTGATCCACGAGGCGGCCGATCCGCGCATGCGGCCGATGCCGCGCGACGAGGCGCTGCAGCGCGTGCAGGCGCTCTACAGCGTGCCGGACGACTTCATCCTGTTCGTCTCGACCATCGAGCCGCGCAAGAACATCGGCGCACTGCTGCGCGCCTATCGCCGCCTGCGGGACGATTACAAGCTGACGCCTGCGCTCGTCCTGGCCGGCTCACGCGGCTGGCTCAGCGATGACGTCTACGATCTCGTCACCCAACTGGATCTTGCGGACTGCACCCATTTCCTCGGCCGCGTCGAGTCGCACGACCTGCCGTATCTCTACAACGCGGCGCGCGTGCTCGTCCACCCGGCATTCTACGAGGGGTTTGGGCTGACGCCGCTCGAAGCGATGGCGTGCGGAACACCCGTCATCGTCTCCAACGTCTCCAGCCTGCCCGAGGTCGTCGGCGATGCAGCCCTGTTGATCGATCCGGCTCAGGACGAGGAGATCACCGTCGCCTTGTGGCGCGTGCTCACCGACGAAGCGCTGCATGCGAGCATGCGGGCCAAAGGGCTGCAGCGGGCCGCGTCCTTCTCGTGGGAACGCGCCGCGCACCAGACGATGGCGGTCTACCGCCGGGTCGCGGGCGATTGACGGAAGTCCGCGCGGGCGTCCGTCCGATCCTGATCAACAAGAGAGAGATGACCCAATGGCGCGCATCTTGATCCTTGCCCCACAACTGCCTGTCCCGCCCCAGGCGCTCACCGGCGCGGTGCAGGGCACGACCATCCGCAACTACAACCTGATCGCAGGTCTCGCCCGGCGACACACGGTCGACCTGGCCACCTTCGTGCCGCCGGACAGCCCTCCCGGCGCGATCGAGCTGCTGCGTCCCACCTGCCGGGAGATCCTGGCCCTGCCCCAGCCCGTGCGCACCGTTGCCCAGCGCGCGAGAGACACGCTGATCAGCCCGCTTCCCGACATGGCGCTCCGCCTGGCCCTGCCCCGCATGGCCGACGAGCTCCGCGCCCTGGTCGGCCGCACCTCGCCCGCATACGACGTCATCCAGGTGGAGGGCATCGAGATGGCGCCCTACCTGCTGGCGCTGCGTTCGTGGGCGCAGGGTACGCAGGCCAGCCGCTTCGTCTTCGACGACCACAACGCGGAGTACGTGCTGCAACAGCGCTCCTTCCTGACCGACGTCCGGCGCCCGCGGCGCTGGATCGCGGCCGCGTACTCGTTGGTCCAGTGGCGCAAGCTGGTCGCGTACGAGCGCCGGGTCTGCCGGCAGGCCGATCGCATCGTCGCGGTGTCGGAGGTGGACCGCGACGCGTTGCTGCGGCTGGATCACCGTCTTGACATCACCGTGGCGCCCAACGGCGTCGACCTGGCGTTCTACCGGCCGGACGCGGTCGAGGTACTGCCCGGCATGGGGCCTGGGGCGCTCGTCTTTACGGGCAAGATGGATTATCGCCCCAACGTCGACGCGGTGACGTGGTTCGCGGACGCGGTCTTTCCCCTCATCCGCGAGGCCGCGGGCGACGTCACCTTCTACGTCGTCGGCCAGCAGCCGCATCCGCGGGTTGCCGCGCTGGGGGAGCGGCCGGGCATCGTCGTCACCGGCCGCGTGCCCGACACCCGGCCGTACATCGCGGGCGCGGCCGTGTACGTCGTGCCGCTGCGTATCGGCGGCGGCACCCGGCTGAAGGTGCTCGAGGCCATGGCGATGGGCCAGGCGATCGTGTCGACGCGGCTCGGCTGCGACGGCTTTCCTTTCACGGACAACGTCGAGGTCGCGTACGCGGATGAACCGGCCGAGTTCGCGGCGCGCGTGCTCGCCCTGATGCGGGATCGCAGCCAGGCGGCCGCCCTGGGCCGCGCGGCGCGCGCGTTCGTCGAAGCGCATTACGGGTGGGACGCGATCGTGCCCGTCGTCGAGGCGCTCTACCCGTGACCACCGACCCACTGGCTCCCGCCCGCATCGCCGCTGCCAGGCAGTCGGGTTCCGGCCACGGCCGGCGCACGGCTGCGCAGGCCGCGCGGCTGGCCCTGCTGCGCGTCGCGGGGCGGCGCTATGCCCGGCCCCGGCAGCAGGGCCAGCCGCGTTCGATCCTCCTGATCCGGCCGGATCACCTGGGAGACGTCCTGCTCCTGACGCCCGCATTGCACGCACTGCGCGCCGCGCTGCCCCATGCGCGGCTGACCGCGCTGGTCGGGCCGTGGAGTGCCGCGGTTCTGCGCGGCAATGAAGACATCGACGCGGTGGAGACGTGCGCATTCCCGGGCTTCGAGCGCAGGCCGAAGGCCAACCTCCTGGCGCCGTACCGGTTGCTGGCCGAGGCCGCAAACGGCCTGAGGGGCCGCTTCGACACCGCGGTCGTGCTCCGTTACGATCACTGGTGGGGGGCCTGGCTCGCCGCTGCCGCAGGCATCGAGCGGCGCTGCGGGTACGCGTGGCCGGAGACGAAGCCCTTCCTCACCGAGGCGTTGCCGTATCGCGCCGGCGAACACGAGGTGCGCCAGAATGCCGCGCTGCTCGCCGCGCTGGCGCCGGACGTTCCATCCGGCCTGGGCCGGCTCCGGTTCGAGGTGACCGAAGATGACCGCGCCTGGGCGCTCGAAGCCACGGCCGGCCTGCCCCGTCCACGGGTCGCGATCCACGCAGGGGCGGGAGCCGAGGTCAAGCAGTGGCCCGCGCGTCACTGGGCGACCGTGGCGGCGCGCCTGTCAGACGCGCACGGCGCAGCAATCCTGCTGACCGGCGGGCCGGGCGAGCAGGCGCTGGCCGCGGACATTGCGGCCGCGCTGCCCGGAGCGGCCCGCAACCTGGCAGGCCAGACGAGCCTCGGCCAGCTCGCAGCCACCTACGAGCAGTGCGACCTGGTGTTGGGGTCCGATTCCGGCCCGCTGCACCTGGCGGTTGCCGCCCGCGCGCGCACCATTCACCTGTTCGGCCCTGCCTCGGCCGCCAAGTTCGGCCCCTGGGGCGATGCCGGCCGCAACATCGTCCTGACGTCGCCGTATGCCTGTGCGCCGTGCGACGTGCTGGACTGGCCGCCTGCCGCGCTGCACCATCACGGCTGCATGGCAGCCATCGATCCTGACACCGTTACAGACGCGGCACTGCGCCTCCTCCATGAGGCCGGCCGCGATCAAAGGAGCTCATCATGACCTCGACGCCTATGCGGACCGTACTCGAAGAAGACAAGCACTGGTGGTTTGCCTCCCGCACGCGGGCCATCCTGGCCTACCTCGACCGGCATCTCCGGCCGGCGCGCGGCCTGCGGATCCTGGATGTTGGGTGCGGCGCGGGGAACATGGCCCATCACCTGCGCCACTACGGCGCCGTGACCGGCGTGGACAACAATCCCAAGCCCCTGGAGATCGCTGCAGAGCGCGGCCTGGACGTGCGCACGGGGACTGCGGATGCCCTGCCCTTCGGGGATGGTGAGTTCGACCTGATCGCGCTGCTCGACACGATCGAGCATGTGCCGGCCGAGGCGAAGGTGCTGGAGGAGTGCCGCCGCGTGCTGGCCGGCCCGGCGGGGGACCCGGCGGGGGGCAAGGGAGAGGGCGGCCGGCTGCTGATCACCGTGCCCGCGTTCATGTTCCTGTGGAGCCACAACGACGTCATCAACATGCACCAACGGCGCTACACCGCGGGCGAGCTGCGCACCAAGCTGGAGAGCCACGGCTTCCGGGTGTTGGCGATCTCCTACAATAACTTCTTCGTCTTTCCCCTCGCCGCGCTCCTGATCCTGCTGCGCCGGGGCCGCGCGGAGCCCGAGCTGGCCTCGCCGCATTTCGACCAGGAAGCCTACCAGGTGGAGATGGAGCCGGCGCCGCTGCTGATGAACGCCTTCCTGACGTTCGTCGGCAAGGTCGAGGTGGCGCTGCTCCGGCGGGTGAGCCTGCCCTTCGGCACCTCGATCATCGCCATCGCGGAGAAGCGCTCGTAGGCAGACGCCCGGGCGGGAGGCCTACCAATCGAGCACGAGGAGTGCGCTGAGGTCCGCGGCCGTGTGGGAGCCGCGCACCCGGATACGCCGTAACTCGAAGATCTCTGCCAGCGTATGGGTGGCGCCCTGTGCGGTGACCAACCCGCCCCAGAAGCCCGCCGAGCGGTAGACCGCGATGGTTTGTTCGTCGTACTTGCCCGCGGGATAGGAGATCCAGCGCGGATGATAGCCCAGGTGCTGCTGGATCGTCTCCATCGTTCCGAGCGCGTGCCACACCAGGTAGTCGGTCGACCGCCCCTTCTGATCGGGGATGTGGAAGCGCGCGTGTGAGCCGAAGCGCTGTCCCGCGGCCGACATCTCCTCGATCTGCGCCCAGGTCATGTAGCCCGGCGTCCCCGCGTTGATGACATCGGTCATGACGAAGAAGTGTCCCACCATCCCATACTTCGCCAGCAGCGGAAAGGCCGCGACGTAGTTGTCCTCGTAGCCATCGTCGAAGGTGAGGATGACAGGCTTCTCAGGCAGCGCACGTCCCTGCGCCAGCGCGTACAGCAGGTCGTCGAGCGTCACCGCAGTGTAGCCCTCGGCCGCGAGGTAGCGCAGGTGCTCCTCGAACCGGGCCGGCGTCACGGACAGGTCCGCGCGGTAGATATCGGAGCCTGGCGGCGGCTGCGACACGTAGTGGTACATCAGGATCGGGACCCTGACCTCCCGCGCCACGCCATCCGGCGTCGGCCCCGGCGCCGGCGTGGCCGTAGCAGTGGGCGTCGCTGTCGGCGACGCTGTCGGCGTCGCTGTCGGCGTCGCGGTTGCAGTGGCCGCCAGGGTGGCGGTGGCCGCCGGCGACGGGCTGAGCGTGGCTGCAGGCGCGGCAGTAGCCGTGGCAGCAGCCGTGGCAGTAGCCGTGGCAGCAGACCCGCGCGTAGCGGTGGACGTGACGTTGCGTGTGGACGCAGGGACAACCGCCACAGCCGGCGCCGGCGTCTCCACCGCGACCGCCGTGGTCACGGCCGGAGAAGGGAGCGGCGTGGTGGCCGCGCCCGATGAACCGGCCGGTCCCGGGCCGGCCGCGGGCAGGCAACTGCTGGCCAGCATGCCGGTCAACAACAGCCAGACCACCCATGTTCTCCCGTAACGCCGCGCGGGGTTCACCATCATCGACATCGGCTCAGGATAGCGGACAGTGGCACGCGTGTCAATTGTTGCGGTATCCGCTGTATGCCGAATAATGTGACAGATGATACATGTCACTTGGGCAAGTTATCGGACAGAGTCATGCGTCCTTGTGCGTAGACCCGGCATGGAGATCAGCTTAAAAGGATTTGACTTTTTGCATTGGATCATGTAGAATCCAGCCAGTTAAGCGTTGAATTCGACACTGCACAGCGCTGGGCCGCTTTTGCTGTATGCCTCAAGCTTGGGCTAGTGCGACAGCGCCTGCCCACAGCAACCTTGAGGTGAGAGATGTTCCGAGAACAGATCCGCAAACACTATGACTATCTGTCTCGAAGCTATCGCAGAGTCGCCGACTACATCCTGAGCGATTACCGGAGCGCCGCCTTCATGACTGCGGCGGAACTCGCGCAGACGGTGCAGGTAGATACGACCACAGTGGTGCGCTTCGCACAACGGCTGGGCTATCCGGGTTATCCCGAGTTGATCAGCGATATCCAGGAACAGGTCAAGCTCGAGCTGAACCAGACATATGCGACGCCCGTCGAGGACGACGGTGTGGCCGGCAAAATCCGGACGCTGGTGACGGCCGAACGCGCGAACCTCGAGAAAGCGCTGACGCACAACACGCTGGATTCGCTGGAGACCATCCTTGACAAGCTGCGCGTGGCGCCACGCATCGTGGTGATGGGAGAATCCTATGCGGCGCCGTTGGCCGAGTCGTTTGCCGGGGCGCTCCGCGAAGCGGGTCTGCCGTCAATCTATGTTTCGGGCGACGTCTACGAGCGGGCTGCAGCACTCAGCCATCTCGCCCGCAAAGAAGTCGTTGTCGGGATGACACCGGTCGAAGGACCCTCCGGTGTGTCACGTGCGCTCAAGTACGCGCGTGCCGGCGGTGCGATCACGGTTGCATGCACGACGAGCCTCAGTAGCCACGCGGCGAGAGCGTCGGAGCATCTGTTGTATGCACCTGGTGAGTCGGCAGGCGCTCCGCCCAGCCTGACGAGCCTGTTCGCGATGTGCACTGCGATCGCCCAGACCCTGGCCCAATTGCAGCCGCAGAC
>CAZMIS010000067.1:0-13552 GCA_964566325.1 uncultured Anaerolineales bacterium | reverse complement strand
GATCTCCGTCACCGGGAGGCCAGAGGCCGCAAGCCTCCGCATGGCTGCATGCAGCCCGATCCGTCCCTCAGCGCCCTCGAGCGCCGCCCAGCGCTCCGTGTTCAGCGCAGGTGCGCCCAGGACGACCGCGCACACCTTCTCCGGCAGCTTGGCGGCGGCCATGATCGCGACCCACGCACCCAGCGCGTGCCCGAAGATGGCCGCGGGCTCGGTGAGCTGTTCATCGAGGAAGGCCACAATGTCGGACGCGTAATCTTCGAGGCAGTAGTGGCCCGGTTCGCGGCCCGACTTGCCGTGCCCGCGCAGATCCGGGACATAGAGGTGCCATCTCAGCGCCAGGTACGGCAGCACGGGCATCAGGCTCTGCCACCGCCGCGAGATCTCGTGGAGCAGCAGCAGGGGCGGACCGTCCCCTGGCCCTTCGGCATAGTTGATGGACACACCGCCGGCATCGAACGTCTTCTCCTTGAGCATGCTCTCTGTTCCTCCCTTCAACTGATCTCATGATCGGCGCGCAGATCAGCCCAGACGGACTCGCGGCCTGCCTCGTTCTCGAAGGCAAGATACGCGACCTCCCGCACCGGCTTCTTTGAATCATCGGACGGCTGGCTGCGATAGATGACGCGCAGCCCTGGCCGGCCCGTCGTGCCGAACGTCACCGTGCCCGGCATCACCTCGATCACATCTTCCGGCCGGAAGAAAATATACCACATACCGACCTGGTCGTCAGGCCGGCTGCCCAGCAGGAAGCGCGAGGCGTGCTGGATGGCCATGATCGCGTGCTCGCGCGTCTCGAACGAGCGCCAGTAGGCCATCAGGTCGGCCAGGACGGCGTGTTTGTCCTGCACGGAGAACCGGCCTGAGGCGAAGAGCGCCGCCTTGTCGGCCGGCGGCATGGCCGCGGCAGTGGGCGCGTCGAGCGCAGGCTGCGCGGTGAAGCGGACATACCCGGCGCGCGCCCCAGCCGACCGAAGGAGCGAGAGCCCCAGCGCAGCGGCCACGATCAGGCCCAGTGTGATCCAGTGCCAGGCGGGAAGGGGCGGCCGGCCGCGGAACACCCACTGGAGCAGGATGATGGCTGACGCAATGAGCAACAGGTTTCGCCCCAGCACGTCCAGGGGCGTATCGCCGAGCCGGTGTGCCCGCAGTTGATAAGCCATCCGATACAAGCGTGCCAGCATGGTTCGTGTGCCCCGTCAGCGCGTGCGCCCGCGTCGCGTCACGATCAAGCCGGCCAGCACGATGGCCGCGCCCAGCAACTGCACGGGCGCCAACGCATCGCCGAGCGTCAGCCAGGCGAAGAGGATCGCGACGATGGGCGTCAGGTTGGAATAGACCGCGGTGCGCGCGTTGCCGACGCGCTGGACACTGGAATACCAGATGGTGTAGCTGACTGTGACGGCAAACACCGCCGAGAAGAGCAGCGCGGCCCACACCAACGGCGGCACCGTGCTCCAGTCCTGGCGCCGCAGGTCGGGAAGGCTGATCAGGATGAGCGGAATCGTGCCGGCCACCATGGACCAGCCCGTCAGCTTGAGGGGCGAGAAGCGGCCCAGGAATGGCTTGCTCGCAGTGGTGTAGACGGCCCACAGCACGGCGCAGCCCAGCAGCATGGCGTTGCCCGTCAGCATGTCACGGCCCAGCTCCACCTGGCCGCCGCTCGTGATCAACAGGGTGATGCCGGCGAAGGACATCAGGATGCCGGCCAGCATCACGAGATTGATGCGTTCGATGCGCAGGAGGTAGCCCAGGATGGCCACCCAGATGGGGGCGGTCGCCAGCAACAGCGACGCGTTCGCGGGGGTGGAGAGTGCCACGCCGCTCGCGAAGATCGCCTGGTAGATCGTGTGGCCCGCGAGCCCCAGCAGGATGACGGGAACGATGTCGTGGCGGCTCATGCGCAGCAGGGAGGGATCGTGAGTCCGGCGCGCCTGGACCACCAACACGGTCATCGTCACCACCGTGGCCAGCGAAAAGCGGACGGAATTGTAGGCCAACGGCGCGATGTGACTCACGGCAAACTTGACCGCGGTGAAGTTGATGCCCCAGATGAGGATGGCCAGGAGCATCAGCAGGTCCGTGGCGCCCCAGCCGCCCGTCCTTTCCGCCACCGGCGCGGCCCGGCCGGCAGCGCGGCCGGCCGCGCTGCCGGCGTGTGCGCGACTCACGAGGCAAGCACCTGTGCGTCTGCTTCGCGGGCGACGCGCACGCCCTCTTCCTCATCGACGCGCGAGAGAATCAGGCCACCGACGATGAAGAACACGATCAGGGAGACGATGCTGAGCCGGCTCGAGCCGAAGATCTGTCCCACCACCGCGAAGAGCAGCGGCCCGAGCAGCCCGGCGAACTTCGAGCTCATGTCGTAGAACCCGAAGAACTCGGCGGTCCGCGCCTTCGGGACCATGTTGCCGAACATGGAGCGGCTGAGCGCCTGGCTGCCACCCTGTACCAGGCCCACCATCATCGCCAACAGCCAGAACTCCACCGCGGTCGCCATGAAGAAGCCCCAGATCGACACGCCCGTGTAGACGGCGAGCGCCAGCAGGATCGATCTCTTCGCCGTGAGCTTGCTGGCCAGCGGCGCGAGCAGGGGCGCCAGCACGAAGCGGCTGAGCAGGAAGGCCAGCACCTGGTTGGCCAGGGCGATGCCCACGGCAATGGGACCGCTCGTCACGCCCAGCCGCGGCGCGAGGATGCCGATCAGCGGCAGGGTCACCGCGTTGTAGAGCAGATAGCCCAGGTAGAAGGCCTGCCGGGGGTTATCCTTCTGGGGGAGCCTGCCGAAGAGCAGCGAGAACGGGATGCCGACGAACTGCGTCAACAGCAGCGCGCCGATGAGGTCGATCTGGCCGATGCCGATCTCCGCACCGTAGATCGTTGCCATCTTGATGATCGTGCCGATGCCGTCGTTGTAGATCCAGAACGCGATGATGAAGAGGAGCAGCTGCCGGTAGAGGCGCAGCTCCCTGAACGTCGCCAGCAGGCGGGCAAAGCCGCCCTTTACGGGATTCTCGGCCTTGTCGATGTCGAGCCTGCCGCGCGGCGGCTCGGGCACGTGGCGGAAGAGCGGGATCGAGAAGATGGCCCACCAGAGGCCCACGCTGGCGAGGCTCAGGCGGGTGGCGAGCTCCGTCCCACCGATGCCGAACCGCGCGCCGAGCGCGGTGATGCCCAGCGCGTCCGGCATCTGGATCATCAGGATGTTGATCGCCAGCAGCAGCCCGCCGCCCAGGTAGCCCATCGCGTAGCCGCGCGTCGACACCTGGTCGATCTCGTCGGACCGCGCCACATGGGGCAGCAGCGCATCGTAGAAGATGATGGAGCCCGAGAAACCGATCTCGCCGATGATGTAGAGAATGATGGCCAGCAACCAGTCGCCGGTGCCGATGAAGACCATGAGCGCTGCGGCCAGGATGCCCGGGATGGCGAACGCAGCGAGGAAGCGCTTCTTGGAGCCGCTGTAGTCCGCGATGGCGCCGAGCACGGGTGCGGCCAGAGCCACGAACAGCATCCCGATGGTCTGGGTCAGGCCCCAGGCGCTGCTTGCCTGGACGGGGGTCAGGCTGCCCTTGGCCGCGACGGTGCTGAAGAAGACCGGCAGCACCGCGGCCATTGCCGTGGTTGCGAACGCGGAATTGGCCCAGTCATACATGACCCACGCATTGACGATTCGTCGGGATGACCCACTTGTCTCCATCGCCTAACCTCCTGACACGATCAGTGCAAAATAGGTGATCAGCGGGAACGTAAACATCAGGCTGTCCAGCCGGTCCAGGATGCCGCCGTGCCCCGGAATGAGTTGGCTCGAATCCTTGATGTGCGCCATGCGCTTGAGCAGCGACACGGCGAAATCGCCGAAGGTGCCGAGGATGGCCACGAGGATGCCGATCAGGGCGCCCTGCCACCAGGTGATGCCGACGAGCCACGGCCCCAGCAGCGGACCCGCGACGAGGCAGCTGCCGATCTCCCCGGCCAGCCCTTCCCACGTCTTCTTGGGACTGATGCGCGGCCACAGACGATGTTTGCCCACCGCGCTGCCGACGAAGTAAGCGGCCGTGTCCCCGATCCAGGTCATCGAGAAGGCGAAGATGACCCAGTTCAGCCCGTTGCCGCGCTCGCGCAGGGTCACGAAATGGCTCAGCATGAAGCCGAGGTAGAGCGCGCTGGCGACGGTGATCGCCCAGTTGGATGTGGGATGCTCAGACCGATCGTACAGGGCGTAGATGAGCGAGGCAATAATGAGGAGCGCGAGCAGCGGGCGGAGCAGGTCGGCCTGGAGTGCGCCTGCACCCCGCACGTAGGCTTCGGCGATGGCGGCCCCGATGAAGACGAGGCCGACGAGACGGTCGACTGCGAAATTGCTGCGCTGGAGCAGCCCAGACATCTCGCCCCACGCGATGGCGCCAACGAGTGCCACACCGATGGCCCAGGGGATTCCTCCGAGATACATCAGCAGGAGGACGCCTGGCAGCAGGACCAGAACGCTCAGCACGCGGGCACGCAGCACGGGCGGTCTCCGTCGTCGAATGGCGGGCGCGGCAGCGCCCACGGGATCAGCTACCTGTCGTCGTCGGCACTTTGCCGAAACGCCGCTCGCGCTGGCTGTATTCCGTCAGTGCGGCAGCGAACTCAGCCTCATCGAAATCGGGCCAGAAGGTGGGTGTGGCGTAGTATTCCGCATACGCAGCTTGCCAGATGAGGAAATTGCTCAGCCGGTACTCGCCGCCTGTGCGAATGATCAGGTCGGGGTCGGGCAAGCCCCCGGTGTACAGGTAGTCGGAGACCAGCGCCTCGGTGACGTCGTCCGGCTTGACGCCCTCGCGGAGGATCTGCCGCACCGCATCGACGATCTCCGCGCGGCCTCCGTAGTTGAAGGCCACGTTGAGCGTGATTCGCGTGTTGTTGCAGGTGAGGGCCACCGCGTGCTGGATCTGCTGCGCCAGCCGCGGCGCGACGCCCTCCAACCGGCCGCTGTGGCGGATACAGACGTCGTTGGCGTGGAGGTCGTTGGTCTCGCGGCGGATGGCCTGCCCCAGGATCGTCATCAGTCCCGCGACCTCGTCCGGCGGGCGTCCCCAGTTCTCCGTCGAAAAGGCGTAGACCGTCAGCACCTTGATGCCGAAATCGGCTGCAGCAGTCAGGACGCGGCGCAGATTGTCCGTGCCGGCCTTGTGGCCCGCGACACGGGGCAGCCCGCGCGCCTGCGCCCAGCGTCCATTGCCGTCCATGATGATGCCGACGTGGTGGGGTATGCGGGTGACTTCAGGATAACGTTCCGCGAGCGACCTCTGATCAGCCACGTTACCCTTCCAGGATTTCCGCCTCTTTGGCCTTGCCGACTTCGTCCACCTGCTTGATGAACTTGTCGGTCAGTTCCTGAACCTGGTCCTGGCCCCTGTGGAGGTCATCCTCGTCGATCAGCTTCTCTTTTTCGGCATCACGCAGCATTTCGATGGCATCACGACGGATGTTGCGGGTCGACACGCGTGCTTCCTCAACACGGCGCGTCACCTGCTTGTTGAGATCGCGGCGTCGCTCCTCGGTGAGCTGAGGCACGATCAGGCGGATCACCTGCCCATCGTTGTTGGGCGTCATGCCCAGGTCGGATTTGAGGATGGCCTTCTCGATCAGCCCGAGCGTGTTCCGATCCCAGGGCCGGATCATGAGCAAGCGTGGTTCGGGCACGGTGACACCGGCGAGCTGATTCAGCGGAGTGGGCATGCCGTAGTATTCGACCGTGAGACGTTCGACTAACGCTGGCGAGGCCCGACCTGTGCGAATCGTGCGCAGGTCATTCTGAAGCGCCTCGATGGTCTTCTCCATGCGCTCCCGGGCATCATCTAAGACGTCCTTGATCATGAAACCTCCTGTGTTTCGTCGGTCGCCCCAAAAAAGACGGGGATTAGGAAACGAGGGGGATGGACTATATATACATCGTCATCCCCGGATTCCCCTAATCCCCGCGAACGGCTATGCGCTGACGAACGTACCGACCGGCATCCCCTGGACAGCCTGCTCGACGCTGTCCGGCTGCCACAGATCCAGGACGATGATCGGCAGATCGTTGTCCATGCAGAGCGTGAGCGCCGTGCTGTCCATCACACCGACGCGCAGGTTGAGCGCATCGATGTAGCTGAGACGATCGAATTTCACGGCGTCGGTATTGCGTTTGGGGTCCTTGTCGTAGACCCCATCCACCTTGGTCGCCTTGATGAGCACCTCTGCGTTGATTTCCATGGCTCGCAAGGCGGCCGCCGTGTCCGTGGTGAAGTACGGATTGCCCGTGCCTGCCGCAAGCAGGATGACATATCCCTTTTCGAGGTGCCGGATCGCGCGGCCGCGAATGTACGGCTCCGCCACGCTGCGCATCTCGATCGCGGTCATGACGCGTGCTTCCAGGCCGGTCCGCCGAATCGCGTCGGCCAACGCCAGCGCATTCATCACCGTTGCCAGCATGCCCATGTGGTCTGCCGTGGCATGCTCCATGCCGTGCGCTTGACCGTCACGGCCGCGCCACAAGTTCCCGGCGCCGATGACGACGGCAACCTCGGCGCCCATATCGCGCAGTCGCCGAATCTTTCCGGCGACGACATCCGCCTCGTGCGGGTCGATCCCAACTCCGGCACTACCTGCGAGGGCTTCGCCTCCCAGTTTGAGCAAGATACGGCGATAGCGCAATGTGGGCATGCGACCGCTCAACCGCCCACTTCGAGGCGAGCGAAGCGGCGCACCTGGATGTTCTCACCCAGCTTGGCGATCGTGGCCGTGATCAGGTCCTTGACCTTCAGGCTCTCGTCTTTGATGTAGGGCTGCTCGAGCAGGACGTTCTCTTCGTAGTACTTGCCCAGCTTGCCTGCCATGATGCGCTCCACGGTCTCGGCCGGCTTACCGGCGTCGATCGTGCTGCGGAACCCGTCCTTGAGCGGTTCCAGGACATCCGCGGGGATGTCTTCGATCCGGACGTACGTCGGACGAGCGGCCACCACCTGCATCGCGAGTTCCTTGATCAGGTTCTGGAACTCATCCGTGCGTGCGACGAAGTCAGACTCGCAGTTGACCTCGATCAGCGAGGCGACCTTGCTGCCCGTATGAATGTAGTGCCCGACCAGGCCTTCCTTCGTGGCGCGATCGGCCTTCTTGGCCGCGGCGGCCAGCCCTTTCTCCCGCAACATCTGGGCGGCCTTGGCAACATCACCCTCAGCATTTTCCAGCGCCTTGCGGCAATCCAAAACGCCCGCGCCCGTAAGCGCGCGCAGATCTTTCACCATGGAGGCAGTGATTTCCACGTTTCTACTCCTGCGTTATTCAGCGATCTCAGCCGCATCAGTGCCGGCTTCGGTTTCGGCGGCGACGTCAGTTGCGACCTCGGCAACGACCTCAGTCGCGTCCTCGGCAACGGCCTCGGCTTCAGCAACGACCTCAGTCGCGACCGCAGTCGCGACCTCAGTCGCGACAGCCGCCGCGGCGTCGGTTGCGGCCTCGGCCTCAGTGTCGAGCCCCTGCGCCAGCTTCGCCAGGACGGATGGGCCGAGGTAGTCTTCCTCTTCACCCTCTTCTTCGTCCATCGAGAAGTCGTCGACGCTCATGGAGCTCATCCGGCCCAGCTTCTCGTCGGCCAATTCGTCGATTGGCTCGGGCTCGGCTGAGGGCGAACCCAGTGCGGCACGGTCCGCTTCGTCGACTGCGCGCATCTGGAGACCTTCGACCACGGCGTCGGCCATCTTGCCGGCCATCAGCTTGATCGCGCGAATGGCGTCGTCGTTCGACGGGATCGGGTAGTCGATCGGGTCGGGGTCGCAGTTCGTGTCGACCATGGCGACGATCGGGATGTGCAGCTTATTGGACTCGATGACGGCCAGCTCCTCGCGCTGGATGTCAACGATGAAGATCATGTCGGGCTGGTGCGTCATGTTGCGCAGGCCGCCGATGCGGCTGTTGAGGCGCACGAGCTCCTGGCGCAGCAGGAGGGCTTCCTTCTTAGGCAGGCGATCCAGCTCGCCGCGCGTGTCGCGGCGCTCCAGGTCCTGCATGTACTCGACGCGCTGGCGGATCGTGCGGAAGTTGGTCAGCGTGCCGCCCAACCAGCGGGTGGTGATGTACGGCATGCCGCAGCGCTCGGCCTCGGACCGGATGGTTTCCTGCGCCTGCTTCTTCGTTCCGACGAAGAGCACGAGCCCGCCTTCCCGAACGGCGTCCCGGACGACCTGGTATGAGGTGTTGACCTGGCGCATGGTCTGCTGCAGGTCGATGATGTGGATCCCGTTGCGCTCCGTGAAGATGAACGTGCGCATCTTGGGATGCCAACGGCGGGTCCGGTGACCGAAGTGGACGCCGGCTTCGAGCAACTGCTTCATGGAAATGACAGACACGATGTTTCTCCCTTTCGTTTGGACTTCCGCCCACGATATTGACCTGGGACCCAGGTGGCGCACCGCCAGTCAGGTTGAATGGCGCTGGCGTGGCGACCCCGGGGCACGGCCAGTCGAATCGCAGGCGTGTATACTTGGGCCGATGGCCCGACCTCGGAGTATAACACAGGCCTGGAACGGGCGCCAACTTCGGGGGCTTCTTTGTCAGGCCGGGCGGGGAGGAACCCGTTCGTTTCCTTTGCGGGCGGCGATGGTGGTATACTCGAACCAGCTTCTGCCTGAGGAGAGACAGTGATCCCACACGATCTGCTCGAGATCCTGCGCTGCCCGCACTGCGTGGCGGGCGACACCCGGGTGCCCGGCGAAGACCCCGGTCGCCTGGTACTTCACGATGGGAAGTGGCTGGTTTGCCAGGAGCCGGCCTGCGGGCGTAAGTACCCGATCATCGATGAGATTCCGCACCTGCTGATCGAAAGCGGGACGCCGTGGATCAACACGGCTGTGGATCAGCTGCCTGACCCGGCCACCATCTGACCGCACTCAGGGCGCGGTCGCCGCGGCCTCCGCCCGGTCTCGCACGTCCACCCGCTCCAGCGGCTTCTGCTTGACGAGGCGGAACAGGTCGAAGTCGCGCGCGACCGACGTGTTCGGGAAGACCGCGGCGGCTTCGTCCAGGATTTGTTTGCCGTTGTAGCGCCGCGAGACGTGGTGGAGCACCAGGTTACGGACTCCCGCCTCACGCGCCAGCCAGGCTGACTGCTTCGCGGTGAGATGGCCGAACGAGTCGGCGACCTCACGCTCTGCCTCCACGTAGGTTGCTTCGATCGCCAGCAGGTCGGCTCCCGCCGCATGCTCCACCAGGTTGTCCACCCGGCCGGCATCGCCGACGAAGACCAGCTTGATCCCGGGGATTTCTTCGCCCAGTACTTCGTCCGGCTGCACGATCCGCCCATCGGGCAGTGTGACCGCCTGGCCTGCGACGAGATCGCGGCGGATGGGCCCCATGGGCACGCCCAGGGCGGCGGCCTTCTCCGGCAGGAACGGCCGCCGAGCCTTCTCCTCGAAGCTGTAGCCGAACGCCTCGGCCCGCCGGTGTTCCACGGGAAAGGCCGTCAGGCGCAGGATGTCGTCTTCGAGCAGCAGGCCCCCATGCACCGGCCGGTAGCCGATGTTGACGCGTGCCTCCGCAGGGCCGAACACCACGCGCATCAACTCACGCACCCGCCCCAGGGCGGCGGCGCCGCCGTGGATCTCCATCTCCTCGATGGCCTCCCACCGGCCGAATGTCGACGCCAGTCCGCCCAGGCCCAGGATATGATCCAGGTGGCCGTGGGTGAGCAGCACGCGCTCCAGCCGCTTGAAGCCCAGGCCGCTGCGCAGGATCTGCCTCTGGGTGCCCTCTCCGCAATCGATCAGGAAGCGGTACTCGCGGTGCAATAACATGGCCGCCGACAGGCCGCGCTGCACGGACGGCGCGGAGGCCGATGTGCCCAGGAAAATAAGTTCAAACATCTATTTGCCACGCAGTTGCTTGATGCCGGCGCCGAACCACATGGCGCCAAACAGGAAACCGACCCCACCCGCCAGCAGCGACCAGAATTCGGATCCCAGCCGGAAGAACCAGGCGCCGACCAGGGCGCCCATTGCCATGATGAACGTGCCGGTCGCGAGGGTCGTCATGCCGCGGGTCAGGAATCGCTCCCGCAGGGGGCGGAGCCTGGCGCCGACCAGCCAGCCGCTGATGAGCAGCGTGAGCAACTGCCAGGCCAGCCAACCCCACTCGCCCAGTGCCAGCCCGCGCTCGACGCCGAAGTAGAGAGGGGCGCCGCCGATGAGCCCGCCCCATAGAACGGGCGCCAGGCGGTGGCCTGCAATCCCTGCGCCCGCAGCCGCGCCGCCCCACAGGTGAAAGAAGGTCAGGAAGCCGAAGACGAGTGCCGCGTCAAGCGAGTTGCTCATGATCTCATCGCGTCAGCCACTGCCTGATCAGCGGTTCGAACGCCTGCATCATGCCGGCGCCGGCCAGCGCAACGAGCGTGGATTTGATGATCTTCCCCAACCACGCCGCGCCCAGGAACTGCCACACCGGTATGCGCATCGCGCCTGCGGCAAGGCCTGCGACGTCGAAGATCGGATTCGGCACCAGGCTGAGCACGAAGATGACCCACAGCCCATGTTTCGCCATCCAGCCGCGCACGCGCTCGTAGTTCGGATCGTCCTGCACCATGCCGCGACCGCTGGCGCCCGCGATATAGCCGGTCAGCTCGCCCAGGGTGGACCCGCTGCCCACCGCCAGGCCGACCAGGTACGGGTTCAGCGTTGCACCCGCGGCCAAGGCCAGCGCCAGGCCGGGCGCTGGCAGGATGAGCGTGGCGCTGGCCAGCAGGTTCAGCAAGAACAGGCCTGGGTAGCCGTACGCACCCAGGCCCGCAAGCCGGTCGCCCCAAAGGACGACCAGCACGGACAGCACGACGATTAACAGGACCGCGAGGATGCGGATCAGCTTCAGGCGGGCCGGCGTCAAACGGGACCGGCTCGCCTGTTCGCGCGGAAGAAGATCCGTTGCGCGCTCCTGGTTCATCATCTTACGATTCGGTGATCGTCACCGAAAGCATCACATCGCCCTGCTCGATCTTGTTCACCACGTCCTGGCCCTTCGTCACCTGGCCGAACACCGAGTGCTTGCCGTCGAGCCACGGGGTGGGGATGTGCGTGATGAAGAACTGGCTGCCGTTTGTGCCCGGTCCGGCATTCGCCATCGACAACACGCCCGGCTTGTCATGCTTG
Source organism: uncultured Anaerolineales bacterium (assembly GCA_964566325.1). Classification (GTDB taxonomy): domain Bacteria; phylum Chloroflexota; class Anaerolineae; order CG2-30-64-16; family CG2-30-64-16; genus JALOOB01. Next base: position 2,396 of record CAZMIS010000067.1, on the reverse strand, counting down.
AGCTTCGGATCGAACTCATCCTTGAAGGTGTAACCCGGTCCGCCGCGGCCTGTGCCGGTGGGGTCGCCGCCCTGGATCATGAAGTCATTAATGACGCGGTGGAAGGTCACGCCGTCGTAGTAGCCATCGCGCGCCAGCGCGACGAAGTTGTTGACCGTGCGCGGCGCCTCCGCGGCGTGCAACTTCAACACGATCACGCCCCGATTGGTTTCGATGCTGGCCTCGTATTTCTTGGCCGGGTCGATCTGCATTTCGAACGGTTTGCTGTAGCGATTAGGCATGGGATCTCCCGTTATTTTTCCGTGATAGTGATGGTCTTGATCAGGTCCTCGACTGACAACGACTCGATGACGTCCAGCCCCTCGACGACCTTCCCGAAGCTGTTGAAGTAGCCGGGATTGTCGGGCACGATGACGCGCCACACCATCATCTGGCTCCCGCTTGCCACGGGCTCAGAGGTGATGGGATCCGGGACCGCCCACATGCTCAGCGTGCCGGTGACGATGTCGCTGGCAATCGCCGACGGTTCCAGTGGGAAGGTATAGCCGGCGTCGCTGTCCGGGCTCATCTCGGGAGAGCCGGTGACCAAGTAGGCGCCCGGATCGTTGAACGCGATCGGCATGCCGTCGTAATAGCCGAGGTTGGCCAGCACCACGAAGTTGTTGACCGTGATGGGCGCGATCGTGGCGTCCAGGTCGATGACGATGTCGCCCTTGTCGGTTGCGATGGTGGCCTGGTAGGTCTTGGCCACGTCGATTGCCATCTCTGGCGCGGTGTTGTAAACGCCGGTGCGTTCGCTGAGCGGGAGCGCTGCCAGCGGGCGGCCTTCCGCGGCTGCAGGCGCGTAGGGCGTGGGGCTCGGCGTGGGCGTGGCGGTCGGGCCCGGGGTCGGGATGAGCGAGACTGCGCCGGTCGTCACGTCGATCCGCTCGATCTGGTCGCCCATGGCAATCTGGTCCACCACATCCATGCCGTCGATGACGAATCCGAACACGCTGTACGCGCCGTCCAGGAAGTCGGTGTCGGCCAGGGTGATGTAGAACTGGCTGCCGCTGGAGCGGCGCTCTGGATTGATCTCATCGCTCGTGCGGGCCCAGGCCAGGGCGCCGCGCAGGTGCGAATGCAGGATCTCCGCGGGGATGGTGTAACCAGGCCCGCCGTCACCCTCGCCGAGCGGGTCGCCGCCCTGGATGACGAAGCCGGGTTCGACCCGGTGGAAGGTCAGGCCGTCGTAGAAGCCGTTGAGCGCCAGGGTGACGAAGTTGTTCAGGCTTTCGGGCGTGTCTTGGTACAACTCGGTCACGATGTTGCCCTTGTTGGTCACGATCGTGGCGGTGTAGATGGCATCGTCCTCGACGTACTTCTCAGCAGGACCGGAGAATCGATCGTTGCGATCCTGGGTGGCGACGCTGGCAAGGGGCCGCTGGCCCTCAACCGGCGCAGGGACGATCGGCCGATCGTCCTGGACCGGCGCTGCCGGTTCCACGGTGAGCGCCACGGCCTCGGTCGCGGGCGGAGCGGGCGTGGCAGCCGCGGGGGCAGCCGTTGCTTCGGCCGCGGGGGCAGCCGGCATGGGGCCGCAGGCAGCCAGGGTCGCGGTGAGCGCCAGCAACAACACTGTTCCAAACAACGTAAACTTCTTCAAGATACTCTCCTTTTCCTCACCCAGGTTTCTCCGGCGAGGGTTGACTACGGTAGATTCGTTCCAGTTTCCAGATGCCATAGAGGCCGGCCACGGCAACCACGATCCCCACTGCGTACCCTTCGAGGATGGTCGCTTCCGTGATGAACGTGGCTACGATGCCGGCCAGGAAGCCAACAATATAGCACAGGAGCACGGCTTCGCGCGTGCTGTGCGTTACGCTTGCCAGACGATGGCTCAAATGATCCTTGCCCGGCGTCGTCAGGGGGTTGAGCCCGCGGCGGATGCGGGAGATGATCACCAGCGTCGTGTCGAAGATCGGCACCGCGAGGACCATCACCGGCACCATCCACGTGACAAACGGGGAGTTGTCCGGAAATCGCAGCTTGATTGCCAGGGAGGCCAGCGTGAAGCCGAGGAACAGGCTTCCCGTGTCTCCCATGAAGATCGACGCGGGGTTGAGGTTGTAAAACAGAAATCCCAGGCAGGCGCCGACCAGCGCGGCCGCCAACGCGCCGACCAGGTACTGGCCGCTCATCAGGGCGAAGAGGAGGAAGAAGAGCGCTGCGATGGCCGCGACTCCGCCGCTCAGCCCGTCCATGTTGTCCAGCAGGTTCATGGCGTTCGTGATGCCGACAAGCCAGATGAGCGTCGCCGCGATGTTGAGCACGTCCCAGGGGAACAAGCCGATGCGCACATCGGTGAGGGTGACGATCCCCGCCGCGACGAACTGGCCGCCGAGCTTGATCCACGG
>CAZMIS010000066.1:0-13587 GCA_964566325.1 uncultured Anaerolineales bacterium | reverse complement strand
CGTCCTGGCCGGCCAGGTCGCCCAGGTCACGTTCGATGCCCTGCCCGGACAGACCCTGCAGGGGGTCGTCGGCGCCATCCCGCTCCAGGGCACGCTGCAGGGCGACGTCATGGTCTACGAAGTGCCCGTCGAATTGCAGGGTGCAGAAGGCCTCCCTCTGCTCGTCGGCATGACCGCCAACGTGGCGATCAGTACCGGAGAGGCCGCCGATGCGTTGCTCGTGCCCACGATGGCCCTGACCAAGTCGGACGGGATGGTCCAGGTGCAGGTCGCGGACCCCGCAAACCCATCTGCCAGCCCTCAGGCGGTGCCGGTCCAGATCGGCCTGAGCAACGGCACGTACACCCAGATCACCGCCGGACTCAACGAGGGTGACCAAGTCGTCTTCCAGGTGTCCAGCGACAGCGCATCGGACTTCCCAATGGGCGGCGGCATGATCATGATGATGGATATGGGTGGCGGCGGACAGCCGCCAGCGCCGCCGCAAGGGGCTGGGGGCGCCGGGCCGGCGGGCCGCCAATAGGGGAATGAGACGATGAAACGACTATTAACGTACCTTGGCATAGTGGTCCTGATCGCCGGAGCGGTGCTTGGCGGCTACTTCCTCCTGCAAGGCCGCCAAACCTCCCAGGCAAGCACAACCGAAACCTATCAACAGGTCGTGCTGGCCACGCGGGGCGACATCACGTCGTCGCTGTCCGTCGTGGGCGAGCTGGCCGCGGTCCAGCAGGCTGACCTGGCCTTTGAGACGCTGAGCGGTGTCACGTCTCTCGCCACGATGAATGTTGCGCCAGGCCACGTCGTGAAGGCAGGCGATGTGCTGGCAACGATCGATCCGGAGAGCTACCAGCAGGCCGTCGACCAGGCCGGAAGTGACCTGACCGCGGCCGAACAGACCCTGGCCGAGCTGGAGGAACCGGTGACTGCCGTGGCGATCGCCCAGGCGGACCTGGCCATCGCCCAGGCCGAGTATGATATCAGCGATGCGCAGGCGGCGCTGGATGAGCTGCTCAATCCGGACATCGAACAACTGAAGACGGACGTCGCAGACGCGAAGACGGCCCTCGCCGAAGCGCAGATCGACCTGCTCACCGCACAGCAGACCCTCAACGACACCCCTTCCTCCGACTCCATGGAGAGGCTGCTCGACACGGAGGGCGACCGGGCGGAAGCGTATTACCGTCTCCTCAACGAGACGTACCGGGATGACTACTACGAAGACCGCCTCACGATGGCCTTCAACCAGATGATGGACGCAAAGGAAGCGCGCATCGAGGCGGAGGTGCAGCCCCAGCTAGACGTGCTCAACGCGGAGATCAGCGTCCACAAGGCGGAGCAGACCCTGGTTTCGGCCGAGGAGGCCCTGGCCGCCGCGCTGAGCGGGACCGACAGCGTCGAAACGGCGCGTGCGAAGGTGACGCTGAATTCCGCCGTCGTTGCCCTGGCGAAGGCCCGGGAGGCTCGCGCAGAGCTGGATGAAGGGCCGGATGCTACGGACCTGGCTGCCGCCATGGCCGATGTGGATGAGAAGAAGCTGGCCCTGGCGGACGCCGAAGCCGCGCTCGCTGCCACCAGCCTGGTCGCACCCTTTGATGGCACGATCCTCCAAGTCGACGCGAATGCCGGCGACAGAATCTCGTCCAGCACCACCATCCTGACGATCGCGGACCTGACCGGACTGGAGGTCCTGACGTCGGTGGACGAGACAACCATCAAGAGCGTCACCGCGGGGCAGGCAGCCCAGATCACCTTCGATGCCCTTCCCGGCCAGACGCTGAGCGGTGTTGTCGGCAGCATCCCGCTTCAGGGCACCCTCCAGGGTGATGTGATGGTGTACGAGGTGCCCGTCAGCCTCCAGGGCGCGCAGAATCTTTCCCTGATGGTCGGCATGACGGCCAATGTGAGCATCGCCACGGGCGAAGCCGCCGGCGCGCTGCTCGTGCCCACCATGGCCCTGACCAGGTCGGGCGGCATGTATCAGGTGCAGGTGCTCGACTCGACCAGCCCGGACGCGGTCCCCCAGGCCGTGCCGGTGCAGATCGGGCTGAGCAACGGCACATACACGCAGATCACCGCCGGTGTAAACGAAGGCGACCGGGTCGTGGTCCAGTTGTCCGGCAGCGATAGCGCGGCCAGCCAGAACCAACCAGGGGGCGGTGGTCTCCTCGGCGGCGGCATGATGGGCATGTTCGGCAGGCGATAAGGAGGCTGATACGTGAGAAAGCTTCTGATGGTCATGAAGGTCTCGATCACCTCCCTCGTCGCGCACAAGATGCGATCGTTCCTGACCATGCTCGGCGTGGTGATCGGCGTCGGCGCGGTCATCGCCCTGGTCGCGGTCGGCGCGGGCACGCAGGCCCAGGTGGTCAGCCAGTTCGAATCGCTCGGCTCCAACCTGCTCGTCGTGTCGTCGCAGTCCTCCTTCGGGTTTCGCCGCGGGGGCATGACGACGAGCCAGCGGCAGCTGACCGGCTCGGACGTCGAAGCCATCGAAGGCCTGGCGACGTCGGTCGCCCTTGTCGCGCCGGAATACAGCCCGGGAAACTTCAGCGTCACCTACAGCGGAACGACGACACAGCCCACGATCAGCGGCGTAACCGAGGACTATGCGCCGGTGCGCAACTGGACCATGGCCACCGGCCGGTTCATCAGCGCGGAGGACAGCGACAATATGGCGATGGTCGCGGTGCTGGGGGTGGACGCGGTCGAAGACCTGTTCGGCAGTGCGACCGTCAACCCCGTCGGCGAGATCATCCGCATCAACCGCCAGAACTACACCGTCATCGGCGTGCTGGAGCAGAAGGGCCAGAGCACCGGGCCCACCAGCCAGGATCGCGTCGTGTTCCTGCCGCTGCGCACTGCCCAGATCAAGTTAGGCGGCGCGGGCACGAACACCGTCCGATCGATCAACTTGCAGGTGCGCTCGGCCGAGGAAATGGACCTGGCGCAAGCACAGGTGACGGCCATCCTGCGCACGCTGCACGGGCTGGCCACCGGTGCGGACAATGATTTCACCGTGCAGAACCAGGCGGACATCGTGAGCACGGTCGAGGAGACCAGCGGCACCTTCACCACCCTGCTGGCCAGCATCGCGGCCATCTCGCTCATCGTCGGCGGCATCGGCATCATGAACATCATGCTGGTGTCCGTCACCGAACGAACACGGGAAATCGGCCTGCGCAAGGCCGTGGGCGCAAAGCGCTCGGACATCCTGATCCAGTTCCTGGCGGAGGCAGTGGTGCTGAGCGTGGTGGGCGGCCTGATCGGCGTCGGCATCGGCGTCGGCGGCGCACAACTCATCGCCGGACTGTTCAGTTCCAGCCCCGCGCTGGTCACCGGCAGCAGCGTCGCACTTGCGCTGGGGGTGTCGCTGGCCATCGGCATCTTCTTCGGCTTCTACCCGGCAAACCGGGCCGCCCGGCTGAATCCCATCGACGCGCTGCGGTACGAATGAGCGTGCGGCGAGGCACTTGCGCACTGGCCGCCCGAAGGCTAAGATAGACGCTATCACAGCCGGAATATGATCGGGAATGACTGATGAATCGAACTGTGCTGGTCGTCGATGACGACAAGAAGATCGTCGAACTGGTGTCGCTCTACCTGAAGCGCGACGGATATACGGTGCTGCCCGCGTACGACGGCTACGAAGCGCTGGAGATCGCGCGGCGCAAGCGTCCCGACCTGCTGGTGTTGGACCTCATGCTGCCGGAGCTGTCGGGCATGGACATCTGCAAGCTGATCCGTGCCGAGTCACGCGTGCCCATCATCATGCTGACCGCACGCGCGTCCGACGAGGACAAGCTGCGCGGGCTCGACCTCGGCGCCGATGATTATGTCACCAAACCGTTCAACCCGCGCGAGCTGGTCGCACGCGTTCGCGCGGTGCTGCGCCGGACGATGCCCGAGGATGCACCGGGCGATGATCTGCGTTTCGGCGACCTGGTCGTGAGCTTCCTGCGGCATGAAGTCACCGTGCACGACCGGCCGGCCAACCTCACGCCGACCGAGTTCCGCCTGCTGGAGACGATGGTCCGGGAGCCCGGACGGGCCTTCTCGCGCTCCGAGTTGCTGGATCGCGCGTTCGGCTTCGACTACGAGGGCGTCGAGCGCACCATCGACGTCCACATCATGAACCTGCGCCGCAAGATCGAGCCGGGCGGCGAGTGGCGCTACATCGCCACCGTGCCCGGAGTGGGTTACCGCTTCGAGGCATCCCATGTGGGGTAGCCTGCGGGTCCGGCTGCTCCTTGCCACGGTCCTGGTCGTCGTGATCGCCATCGGGGTGACGGCCTTCGTGGCCACGCGGCGCACCGAAGGCGAGTTCCAGCGCTACGTCGAGCGGCGCAGCCCGTTGGACGATCGCCGGCTCGGCTACCTGCTGGCACGCTACTTCGAGGACCACGGCTGGCAAGATATCCAGGCCGAGGTCGTGCGGCTGAGCCAGTTCTCAGGCCAGCGGGTGGTGGTGACGGACGAGGCAGGCGTCGTGCTGGCCGACAGCGACAACAAGCTCGTCGGCAAAGCGGCAGAGGATCGCTGGCCGCCGCCCCGCGCGGTGCTGCAGCAGAACGCGGAGACCGTCGGGTCAGTGTACATCGATCCGACAGGCGGACCTCCCGATCCGGCAGCCACGTTTATCTCCGCGGTCAACCGGTCCGTGCTGTTCGGCGCCCTGGCCGCAGGACTGGCAGCCGTCATCGTGACACTGGCCATGTCGGGCCGCATCCTGCGCCCGGTCAGGCAATTGCAGATCGCGGCGGGCCAAATGTCGCGCGGGGACCTGAGCGCACGTGTTCCGGTGGAGTCGAACGACGAGCTGGGGCAACTGGCCGTCGCCTTCAACACGATGGCGGGCAGCCTGGCCGAACAGGAACTGCTGCGCCGCAACATGGTGGGCGACGTCGCGCACGAGCTGCGCACGCCGCTGACGAACCTGCGCGGCTACCTGGAGGCCGTGCGCGACGGCTTGTTGCCCCCTGACGCCGCCCTGGTGGACAACCTCTACGAGGAGACGATGCTGCTGACGCGGCTGGTGACCGATCTGCACGAGCTGGCACAGGCAGAGGCGGGGCAGTTGACGCTGCTGCGCGCGCCGGAGCGGCTGAGCGAAGTGGTCGACCAGGCCGTAACCATCCTCCGCCCGCAGGCCGACGCGAAGGGCGTGGCACTTTCCATCGAACTCACGCCGGACCTTCCGGCGGTGGACATCGACCGGGAGCGCATCGGCCAGGTGCTGCGCAACCTGATGAACAATGCGCTCGCACATACGCCCGCGGGCGGCACGATCACAGTGAGCGCCGAGCGGACTGGCAACGAGGTTACCGTGACCGTCAGGGACACCGGCGAGGGGATCGCCGCGGAGCACCTGCCGCACGTCTTCGACCGCTTCTACCGCGCGGACAGCTCGCGCGCCCGGCTGACCGGCGGGGCTGGGCTGGGCCTTGCCATCGTGAAGCAGTTGGTGGAGGCCCACGGCGGCACGATCTCGGTCAGCAGCGCGGTCGACCGGGGAAGCACGTTCACTTTCGGCGTTCCCATAGCGGCATGACGGCGGGTCGTGTATAATATCGATGATCGTAGTTTGGGTTGTTCAGAAGGTTTGGCTAGTTGCATTGGAAGGGAGAATCGAATGACTGAGTCGCAAGCCACCATCACTTTCAGCGCGGACTGCACGTTGATTGCGCCGGGCGAACCCGTCACCGTTCGCTGGCACGTTGAAGGCGTCAAAGAGGTCTACTTCTACATCGAGGGGCAGGACTGGCGTGGCCATGGCGTAGCAGGCGTGGCCGAGCGGCAGGTCTACCCGACCCAGACCACGGCCTATCGCCTGCGGGTGGTCAAGCGCGACGACCAGGTGGAGGTGCGCGGCATCGAGATCCACGTGCGCGCCGCAGCGATCCTCCCCTTCGGCCAGGTTTTCGAAGCCGACAAGAGCGTGGTGCGGCCCGGCGAGTGCCTGACGTTCCGCTGGCATGTCGAAGGTGTGCGCGAGGTCTACTTCTACGCGGAGGGCCAGAACTGGCAGGAGCACGGTGTGGCCGGCATGGCCGAGCAGCAGGTCTGCCCATCTCAGACGACGATCTATCGCCTGCGGGTGGTCAAGGCGGATGGCGCTGTCGAGGAGCACGGCATCGGCATCCAGGTGCGGCCCGCGGAGCTGGAAGCCTATAAAGCCATCACGGCCGATCGCGCCCTGATCCGGCCGGGGGAGTGTGTCACCTTCCGCTGGCACGTCGAGGGCGTCAAGGCGGTCTATTTCTACGCGGAGGGCGAGAACTGGCAGCACAACGGCGTGGCGGGCGTTGCGGAGCAGAGGGTCTGCCCATCCCAGACGACGACCTTCTGCCTGCGGGTGGTCAAGGCCGACGACTCGCTGGAAGTCCACTATATCGCCGTCACCGTGATGCCTTGATAGTGAAGCCTGTATGCTGACGCAGCAGGGAGACAGGTTCGTGGCCTTGCCCGACGGTTTCGTGGTTCGCCCGCCCCGTCCGAACGAGGCTGAGCCCGTTGCCGAGCTCATCCGCGCATGCGATATCGCGGATACTGGCGAACCGGACTGGAGCCTGGACGACACGCACGCTGACTGGGCGCGGCTCGGGTTTGACCTTGCGCGCGATGCCATCCAATAACACCATCCGGCCGCAACAACGCCGGCGACCAGATCGCAGGGCGGCCACGCCAACATTGACCGGCGTGGCCGCCCTCTTTTATGCCCTGCGGCGCATGACGAGCAGCACGCCCGCGGCTGTTCCCACCCCGGCCGCGACGCGCAATCCAAGGGCAGGCCCGGCCGCAGGCGCGTCCGCCACGACGCCTGCGATGACCGGGCCCGCAAAGAGCGCCACGTTGACCACGGCCGTGTAGATGGCCACATAGTTGGTGCGATTGGCGTCGGGCGTCACCGAAGCCAGGTTGTCGAACAGGTTGACCGTGATGGCGGCATTGAACAGCCCGGCCAGCGCGGCCCAGGCGATGAGCCAGCCCACCTGCGACGTGAATGACGTCAGCAGCGGATACAGCGCATAACCAAACCCGCCGATCGCCAGCGCGCGCTCCCGTCCGATGTGGCGCACCAGGTTCCGCATCGCCAGGGATCCGATCACCATCGTGCCGGTCGTCACGCTCATGATGACGCTGACGGGGCCATCCGCGATGTTGAGCGTGCGCACCCAGTAGATCGGCAGAAGCGGCGCAATCATCCCCAGCGCCAGCTGCAGCACGGTCACGCCAGCCACGAAACGCAGGAACCCCGGATAACGCGCCATCTCGCCCAACTCCAGCGTGAGCGGAGGCTGCTTTCCGGCACGGGCCGGCGGATCCGGCACGTGGATCTTCGTGACCTGCCACCAGCTGACCATCGTACCCGCAAAGCCGACCAGGAACAGCACCTGGTAGTTGATCGGAAACGACATGCTCTGCAGCAGCGGACCGGCCAGCAGGGTGGTGATCGTATTGACCAGGCCGAAGGCCGCGATGCGCAGCCCGACCATCTGCTGGCGCCGGTCCTCGGGCACGGCGTCGGCCATCATCGACGTAAATGCGAGGTTGCTGAGGTTGGCGGGCACGGCCGAGAGGACCCAGATCAGCGCGGTGAGCTCCGCACGATGCACCGTGGTGAAGAATGGGACCAGCGGTATCGCCAGGAGGACCAGGCGGAACAGCAGGCCGGTTGCGATCACCCAGCGCATCCGATGGCCGATGCGCGTGACGAGGCGCCCCGCGGGGATCAGCCAGAGCATGGCGACGAGCGCGGGACCATAGGTGATGGCGCCGACGAGCAGGCTGGATGCGCCGAGCCGGACGATGTAGACCTGCAGGAAGGCCATCATCGTCCCGTAGAGGACCCCGTGCCAGGCGATATCGCCGACCAGGTAACGCAGGTTTCGGTCGACCTGGGCGGGCGTCAGCTCGGGATCGGGTGGCCGATGCAGAGCCAGCAAGTTCGCCGGGCTCAGCTTTCGCCACAAACTGCGGTTCAGTCGCGTTGGACCAGCTCCACGAGCACGCCGTGTGCGCCCTTCGGATGGATGAAGGCAATCCTGCCGTATGCGCCGCGCTTGGGCGTCTCGTCGATGAGTTGCGCGCCCTTAGCCTTCAGGTCTGCGAGGGTCGCCTCGATGTCGTCCACCTCGAGACACACGTGATGCAGCCCTTCCCCGCGCTTCGCCAGGTACTTGCCGATGCCGGAATCCGCATGCAGTGGCTCGAGCAGCTCGATCTCGCTGTCGCCGGTCGGCAGAAACGCCATCTTGACGTCCTGCTCCGGCATCTCGCGCACGTCTGTGACGGTCATGCCGAGCGCATCGCGGTACACCGCCAGCGCAGTCTCCAGGTTTTCCACCACGATCGCAATATGATCGATCTTCCTGATCGCCATGATATCCTCTTCCTTTTGGCGCAGAGGGCGCAGGCCTCTGCGGCTAATCGCTACGGCCTGTATTCGCCGAAGACCCCGCGCAGGGTGTTGCAGATCTCGCCCAACGTGGCGTACGCGCTCACGGCCTCGACGAAGAGCGGCATCAGCGGCGCCTGCGGATCCTGGGCCGCAGCCTTGATGCGCCCGAGGATCTCATCGACCGCCCCATTGTCGCGCACCGCGCGCAGCTGCTGCAGCCGAGCCACCTGCTCGGCCTGCACCTTCTCGTCGATCCTCAACAGGTCAGACGGCAGCGCCTCGCGCGCGCGTTGGAACTTGTTCACGCCCACCACGACCTGCTCGCCCGCCTCGATCGCGCGCTGCGCCGCATACGCGGCGTCCTGGATCTCGTTCTGAACGTACCCCGCCTCGATCGCCTTGCGTGCGCCGCCCATCGCGTCGATCCGCTCGATGTACTGCAGCGCCAGCTTCTCCAGCTCGTCCGTCAGCGACTCGACGTAGTAGGAGCCGGCCAGCGGGTCGACCGTGTCGGCCACGCCCGACTCGTACGCGATGATCTGCTGCGTGCGCAGCGCCACCTCGACCGCTCCCTGCGAGGGCAAGGCCAGCGCCTCGTCGCGCGAGTTCGTGTGCAGCGACTGCGTGCCGCCCAACACCGCGGCGAGCGCCTGCAGGGTGACGCGCACGACGTTGTTCTCCGGCTGCTGTGCAGTCAGCGTGGAGCCCGCGGTCTGGGTGTGGAAGCGCAACTGCCAGCTCTTCGGGTCCTGCGCGGCAAACCGTTCGCGCATGATCTTCGCCCAGATGCGTCGCGCCGCGCGGAACTTGGCGACTTCCTCGATGAAGTTGTTGTGCGCGTTGAAGAAGAACGCCAGCTGCGGCCCGAAGTCGTCGACCTGCTGGCCCGCCTCGATGGCCGCCTTGACGTACTCGATCCCGTTGGCCAGCGTGAACGCGATCTCCTGCGCGGCCGTGCTGCCGGCCTCCCGGATGTGATAGCCCGAGATGCTGATCGTATTCCAGTGGGGCACGTTCGCGGCGCAGTAGCGGAACAGGTCCGTGATGAGCCGCATGGAGGGCGCGGGCGGGAAGATGTACGTGCCGCGCGCGACGTACTCCTTCAGGATGTCGTTCTGCACCGTGCCGCGCAGTGCGCCCTCCGCAACGCCCTGCTTGCGCGCCACCGCGATCACCATGGCCAGGAGGACGCTGGCGGGCGCGTTGATCGTCATCGAGATGGACACCTTATCCAGCGGAATCTGATCGAGCAGCGTCTCCATGTCGGCCAGGGAGGAGATCGCCACGCCGACCTTGCCCACCTCACCCAGCGCGAGCGGATCGTCCGAGTCGTAGCCGATCTGCGTCGGCAGATCGAACGCCACGCTCAGGCCGGTCTGGCCCTGCGCCAGCAGGTAGCGATAGCGCTGGTTGCTCTCCGCGGCCGTGCCGAAGCCGGCATACTGGCGCATGGTCCAGAACCGTCCGCGGAACATCGTCGGCTGGACCCCGCGCGTGAAGGGATACTCGCCGGGCAGGCCCAGCTTCTCGAGGTACTCCTCGCCCAACTGAGGGCAGGCGGCGGCCGCCGCATCGGGCGTGTAAACGCGCTCGACCGGCACGCCGGATGACGTCTCGAACTTCGGGGAGCGTTCGGGGGCCCTGGCGAGAACCTTCGCCACTGCCTTCTGCTCCCACGCGGCCTTACGCTCGGCAAGTGTCGTCATGGGTTCTCCTTGAGTTTGGGTGGCGTGCGGGCCCTTCGGGGCGGGCCCCGCCGCCCAGTTAACACAACGGAATCTCGGTCTCTGCCTGCGCGACCGGCGCCTTGTACTTCCGCTCGAACATGTCCGGGTCGTAGGGCGCGCGGCGGTTCGGGCAGCGTTCGCGCGGGCACATCTGGCAGCTGGCGAAGGTCTCCTCCGTCGGGAAGAGCACGCCGGACACGGACTTCGTCGGCACCATCAGGAAGCTCTCCTTGAGATGCACGCCGATCAAGCCCTCGACGTCGCCCAACAGGTCGAACAGGGGGCGCTGCTGCGAGATGGGCCAGTCGCCCAGCGATCCTGGGTTCATGGCGGAGGGATTAGCCAGTTCGTACGAGGCGGCCAGGTGCGCCACGAATCCGCCGAACGCGCTCTGCAGCACGGCCTGGTTGATCGCGTCCGCGTAATAGCCGTTCAGCAGGTCGCTCGTGTAGCTGTCGGCCCACGCCTGCAGCTCGACGCCCGAGGTGCACACGTAGGCGAAGAAGCGTTCCAGCTTGCCCAGGTTAACCCGCAACACGCGGCTCTTGAACTCGATCCCTTCCGCGCGGATCGTGTCGTCGCCCTTTTCCTCGATGAAGACGAGCTTGAAGCCGGCCTTCGGCCGCGCCACCTGTCGCGCCTCGTCGATCAGGCGGAGAAGGTCCGTCTCGTGCCGGCTGCCGGGGCGCACGCGCATGGCCGCAACCAGGGCGGGCGTGTCGATCTGAAAGGGTAGATTGTCCAGGATATTCACTATTCTCTCCTACGCGTCAAATGACCGGAGCGACTGGGCGCCGGTCATGGGTGGAAGGATAATCGTTCCAGCGCGGGGCGTCAATGACGCAGGTCACCTAACCGAGGGATCAACGCACGCTGTCAGGCCGGCTTGGTCCCGAAAACGACATCCCACACGGGCGAGCTGACGCCGAAACGGGCCTGGGGCGTCTTGAAATGATGCATCATATGATACCGCTTCAGGTACTTCAGATAGCCCCAGCGCATGGGCCAGTGGTGCGTCCAGTAGTGGATCATGTCGTAGATGAAGTAGCCGAGCATGAACCCGGTGAAGATGGGATCGACCCACAGTGGCGCCCCGAAGAGCGCACCGATGAGCACTTTGAAGAAGAAGTAGAAGAGGACGGCCAGCGGGATGCTCACGGCAGGCGGCATGACCAGGCGGGTCTTGAGCTGCGGCTGAACGTGATGGACGCCGTGGAACATGAACCAGAACTTCGCCAGGCGCTCCGACTTCGGATCGAAGTGAAAGACGAAGCGATGCAGCGTGTACTCGGCAAAGGTCCAGAGCACGAGCCCGAGGAGCAGGCCCAGGGGAATCTGAACCCAGCCGCCGCCCTGGGTTGCCTGGATGACGGACCGGATCAGGAAGAAGAGAATGACCGGAACCCAGATGATGGCAACAGCGAGCGGCGTGATGTGGGTGAAGAATTCCAGGAAGTCGGACTGGAACAGCCGGATCGGAACCTCGCTGTGGTTGATTTCGGTCGTGTTGGCCGTGTGTTTCATGGATACCTCGCCTTGAGAATGATGACGGACTATCGTAATTGTACCAGAGTCTGGCCGGAAGCCACCTGCGCGCCGGGCTCGATCTTCACCTCGTGCACGACCCCGGCGCGCGGCGCGCGCAATTCGTTCTCCATCTTCATGGCTTCAAGAATGACCAGCGTATCGCCTTCGGCCACCGTCTGTCCGGCCTCCACCGCGACCTTGACCACCAGGCCCGGGATGGGCGCCTTGATCAACAGCTCGCCATCGGGCGGGCGCAGCGTGCGGTCGACCGACGCAAGGCGTCGCGAGCGCTCGTCCTGCACCCTGACCGTGTAGCGCAGCCCGCCGACCATGACGGCGTACACGTCGTGTAGATCGTCGACTTCGTTGAGCACAACCTCGTAGGACGCGTTGTCGACGAGCAGCGAGTAGAGATGGCTGCCGCCGACCAGCCGCATGTCCGCAGCCAGCTCTGCGCCGTCGACCGTCACGCGGCCGTGGTGGTCGATGTCGATCTCGTAGACCTGGTCGTGGGCCGTGACGAAGTACTTCATCGTGCGCGCCCCCCGCGCCCTCCGCCACCCGGCCGGCCGGCCAGCTTCCAGGGGGAGGCCGCCGCACCTTCGCCGTCACACGGCGAGCCGAACAGTACGGCCCGCTGCTCCTTATCGTGCTGGGCCAGGGCCGCGGCCACGGCGGCCACCCGTGCCAGCTCGCGCGAGGGGGTCGCGGCCAGGCGGAACCCGTCGGGTCCGTCGACGAACGCGGTGTCGAACTGGCCCCACTGGAAGCGCGGCGAGTCCATCACCTGCTGGTGAAACGGGATGGTGGTGTGGATGCCGCCCACGCTGTACTCGTCCAGCGCGCGGCGCATGCGCAGGATCGCCTCTGGTCGCGTCTCGCCCCACACGATGAGCTTGGCCAGCAGCGGATCGTAATACAGGCTCACGTCCCAGCCGGCATACACGCCGCTCTCCACCCGCACGCCGGGCCCGGTCGGCTCGAGCAGGCTGGTGATCCGGCCCGCCTCGGGCAGGAAGTTGTTGTAGGGATTCTCCGCGCTGATGCGGCACTCGATCGCGTGACCCGTAAGGCGGATCTCATCCTGCGTCCAGCGCAGGCGGCGCCCTCCGGCCAGCGCGAACTGCTCCTTCACGATGTCGATGCCGGTGACGAGCTCGGTAACGGGGTGTTCGACCTGGAGCCGGGTATTCATCTCGAGGAAGTAGAAGGCCCCCGAGCGGTCGAGCAGGAACTCGACCGTGCCTGCATTGCGGTAGCCCACTGCCTGCGCGGCGCGCACCGCGATCGCACCCATCTCGCTGCGCAGCTCGGGCGTCACCGCGACCGACGGCGCCTCCTCGATCAGCTTCTGGTGGCGGCGCTGGATGGAGCACTCCCGCTCGCCGAGGTGGACGCAGTTGCCGAAGCTGTCGGCCAGCACCTGGATCTCCACGTGGCGCGCATGGGTGATCAGCTTCTCGATGTAGAGGTTGTCGTCCCCGAACGCGGCCTGGGCCTCGCGCCGCGCGGCCGCGAGCGCGCGCGGCAGTTCGTCCGGCTCGTGCACCTCGCGCATGCCCTTGCCCCCGCCCCCGGCCGACGCCTTGACGAGGATGGGATAGCCGATCTCCCCGGCCGCGCGGATCGCCTCCTCGTCGCTCAGCCCTTCGCACACGTCGCAGCCGGGCGCGCAGTCGCTGCCAGGCACGACCGGAACGCCGGCCGCGATCATGGCGCGCCGTGCCTGCACCTTGTCGCCCATCGCGCGGATGGCCCCGGGCGGCGGACCGACCCACGCCAGGCCCGCATCGATCACGGCCTGCGCGAACGCCTCGTTCTCCGACAGGAAGCCGTAGCCGGGGTGGACGGCCTCCGCACCGGAGCGGCGGGCCGCGTCGATGATCGCGGGGATGTTCAGGTAGCTCTCGCGCGCGGGGGGCGGGCCGATCCGGT
>CAZMIS010000065.1:0-13709 GCA_964566325.1 uncultured Anaerolineales bacterium | reverse complement strand
GGGATGGCCACGGCATCCCCGTCCTCGACGACGTACACCTCGTCCAGGCGATCGGGGTCGTCGCCCGCCTCGTAGACGCGCTGGAAACCATAGCCGCCGGCCGGCTTGAAGAGGTAGAAGTACACCTCCTCGTAGACCGATTCGTTCGGCGGGTTCTCCACATCGTGCTTGTGCGGCGGGTAGGAAGTCCAGTTGCCCGCACCCACCAGCGTCTCGGCCATCATCAGCCGGCGGGTGGCCGGCGCCACGCTGGTGCCGGGGCGGATGGTGCGCGACCAGTTCGCCGCGCCCGCCCGCTGCTCGGGAACGTCGTTAGGGCCGATAACGGCCACCGGCAGGCCGGGCTCGGCAGGCGTCATCGACACCGCCAGGTCCACGTTGGCGGTGAGCGCTGTCAGCCGGTAGCCGGTCCCCGGCGGCAGGCAGATGAGGGTCGGTCCCGCCCCGAACGCGTCGCGGCGCCCGCCCACCCGATCGAAGGTCTCGCCGCCCGCCACTTCGAGGCGGCAGACGCCGGAGATGATGTCGAGGACCGCCTCGCGGTCACTCGTGTGGCCCTCGTACGGGCGGCCATCGACCACGCCGAGCCGCCCGAACTCCAACATCCGAAGCAGGCCGTTAGACGGGCCCGCGATGGTGACGTAGCCCTCCCGAAAACCAACACCTTTGACGAGCAGGTTCATTCCTGTCTCCTGGTAAGAATATGCCACCCGCGGTGTCAGCGTTCCGCGGGCCGCTCAGGGCGCACTGGCACGCACGATCAGTTCGGGCGTGCACATCGTTGGCTGGCACCCGGCCGGCTCACCGTTCAACTGCTCGAACAGCATCTGCGTGGCCCGCATGCCCAACGCATGCCGGTCGCTCCGCACCGTCGTCAGTGCGGGCGTGATCAGGCTGGCGAGCAGGATGTCGTCCGCGCCGGCAACGGCCACATCATCGGGCACCCGGCGGCCAAGCTTCGCGCACGCATGCAGCGCGCCTGCGGCAACCAGGTCGTTGTGACAGATGATGGCATCGACATCAGGTCGCTGGCTGAGAAGTGTGAGTGCCGCGTAGTAGCCGCCCTCGATATCGTGCGGGACGCTCCGCACGACAGGGTGCAAGCCGGGATCCTCGCCGGCCGCAGCCAGCGCATCGGTGAAACCGCGCAGCCGTTCGCTGCTGCTGTAGGAGAGCGGCGAGCCTGCCAGGCAGCCGATGGTGCGCCGTCCCCGGGAAAGGAGATGCCGCACCAACATGCCCGCGCCCACCGCATCATCCACGCACACCGAGCAGCTGCCCGGCACACAGCGGTTGATGAGCACTGCCGCGGGGTGGCGGCTCGTGAGGTCGATCAACTGGTCCTCGGGCAACCGCGAGCTGCACACGAGGACGCCGTCGACGCTGCGCTGCTCCAGCGTCCGCAACAGATCGACCTCGCGTTCCGGATCCTCGACGGAATTGCAGAGCAGCAGACTGAAGCCGGCTGCATGGACCGCGTCATCGGCCCCGCGGCTGATATCGGCAAAGAAGGGATTGGCAATGTCCGGAACGATCAGGCCGATCGTCAGGGTGCGGCGGGTGGCCAGGCCGCGCGCCAGGGTGCTGGGGCGGTAACCGAGGCGGTCGATGACTTCACGGACCCGGAGGTAGGTCTCTTCCCTGATCTCACCCTTGTTGTTGAGCACGCGCGAAACCGTCTGGCGGGAAACGCCTGCTTCGCGCGCGACATCAGCAATGGTGACGTGAAACGACATCCTCGTGCCTCACAGTGCAATGAAGGAGCAGAGCAGGCCTAGTATCGCTCACGGCACCGCTCACATTTATTATAAGGGGACGCGTGACGGTTTGTCAAGCAGCGATTTTGCCCGCGCTCCGATGCCGGTTTGACGTGCGTGCATGCGTCGAATTCGGCGTCTGGTCCAGATTGTCAAAAAGCCTCAGCATCCACACACCGAGAAAGATGATCACACAAAGGTTCTAGTTGACAAAGAGGGCGGTCGATGATATATTCTAAACGTTACCGGTAAGGTTCACGTCAAGAGGCGCTATGGCAGCGACACTCAAGGACATCGCCGATCAACTCGGGCTCTCGGTCAACACGGTCTCCCGGGCCCTCAACGACAAGCCCGACGTTTCTCACGTCACACGTACGCGCGTCCTGGATGTTGCGCGTCAGTTGGGCTACGTTCCTAACAGCTTGGCGCGATCACTGGTCAACGGTCGATCCAACTCCGTCGGCGCTGTGATTGCGGATGTCGCAAACCCCTTCTACGGCAAAATCATCCGCGGTGTCGAAGAGACGATGCGCGAGGCCGGCTACTCAGTCGTGCTGGCCAACACCAACGAACAGGATGACCTGGAGCAGGAAGCGATTCGCACGCTGCGCTCGAAACGCGTTGACGGCCTGTTGGTGTCGCCCGTCCAGGGCAGCTATGAACACCTGGCTCAACTGCACCGGGATGGTGCCCCGCTGGTCCTAATGAACCGACACATCGACGAAATCCAGGCGGACTACGTCATCAACAACAACCAGTTCGGCGCCTACCAGGCGGTGAAGCACCTTGTCGATCTCGGACACACCCACATCGCTCACATCACTGGGCCACTCCAGGTATCCAGCGTGCGCGAGCGCATTGCGGGCTACAAGCAGGCACTGTCCGAGGCCGGGTTGCCCACTGATCCTTGCTCGATCACACACACACGCTTCGACATGGATGGCGGCTATGGCGCCGCGCTCCGGCTGCTCGGCAGCGGAACCCATCCAACCGCGATCTTCACCTACAGCGACCTGATGGCCGTCGGTGTACTCAAGGCACTGCGGGAGCTCGGTCTCCGCGTGCCCAGAGACATATCGCTGG
Source organism: uncultured Anaerolineales bacterium (assembly GCA_964566325.1). Lineage (GTDB taxonomy): Bacteria > Chloroflexota > Anaerolineae > CG2-30-64-16 > CG2-30-64-16 > JALOOB01. The sequence continues at coordinate 10,869 of CAZMIS010000065.1, read as the reverse complement.
TCGGCTACGACGATATCGAATTCGCCGTCTTCCTCGAGGCGCCGCTCACAACGGTCCGCCAGTCCATGTATGAGATCGGCGTGTGCAGCGCCCAGATCATGCTCGAGATACTGCACAACCCGGCTCACACGGTGGGCCAACACCGTGTCGTCCTCGATCCGCAACTCATCGTCAGGGGCTCTACGGCCGCTCCGTCACAACGCGCGGCCTGACAGATGCGCCACGACCTCGCCCGGCTGGTTCGGGCCTGCGGGCACGCCAGGCAGGCGCCCGGTTGGCAGAAAGGAGAGGCTCGGTATATCTACTCGCCGCTCACTGGACGATCAGGCACTACTTGTCAAAGGAGGATTATCAATGAGGCGTTCGTACTCCCTGTTCGCGATCCTGTTGCTGCTGTCTATGGTCGTTACTGCGTGTGCCGCTCCCGCGGCTCCCGCCCCTGCTGCTCCGCCGGCCGAGCCGGCCCAGCCCGCTCCGCCGGCCGCACCCGCTGCGCCCGCCAGCCCCAAGGGCAACGTAGTCATCTGGTATGACAGCGGCGCTGCCTGGAACGATTTCATTGCCGACTTCAAGGCGGATCTCGCCGCCAAGTACCCCGACATCACGGTGGAATGGGCGACTCAGGACACAGCCCAGCTGTCCGCCAAGCTGGTCTCGTCGTTCGCCACTGACCAGGGCCCCGATATCGCCATGGGCTCGCAATACCGCCTGGTGCCTGCCGAGCAGCAGTTCCAGGCCTGGGAGGACCTGACCCCCCACCTGGTCTCCGACCCTGAATTGAAGGAGATCGTCGACGCCCTGCCAAAGGTGAACGTCGATTCCTATAAGACCGGGGAGAAGCTGTGGGGACTGCCGCAGGTCGTTCAGACGGTGGGCCTGTTCGTGCGGCAATCGTGGCTGGACAAGCTGGGAGCAAAGGTTCCGGAGGACTTCGATGAGCTGACCGCGTTGGCCGAGCGCTTTGCCAAGGAAGATCCGGATGGCAACGGCAAGGATGACACCTTCGGCTACTGCGTCTTCGGCGCGCCAGGGGTCACCAACAGTGCGGGCGTCCAGTTCACGTATCTGCTTTCCGCTGCAGGCGTCGAGTACTCGCTCATGGACGAGGACGGCAAGCCCGTCTTCAATACTCCTGAGGGCCAGGAAGTCATGAAGTACCTGTACAAGTGGGCGCACGAAAGCAAGGTCCTGCCGCCCGACACGCCGACCTTCACCCACAAGGAGTTCTACGCCATGGTCCAGGCCGGCAAGTGCGGCATGGGTCGCGTTGGCGCCTGGAACGTAGGCAGTTGGTCAAAGACCGACATCGGGGAAGACTACGTCGTGATCCCAATGCCGCCAATGAAAAAAGGCACCCAGCCCTACCAGTACGCATGGTCGAATGCCATTGCGCTGAACGCCAAGTCGAAGAACAAAGACGCAGCGTATGTCGTTCTCAAGGCCCTAATGAGCAAGGCCGGCCAGACGATGTTCTACTCGCGCCTGACCAGTGGCGCCAGAACCGACCTGGATTGGGCGACACTGGCCACGAAGCCGGCGCTGCAGTACTTCACCAAGTTGCAGCCGCAGTACTCCATCGAGATGGCTTGGATCGACACGTGGCTTCCGGTGATGGACATCCTGGCAAAGCACGTCAACGGCATGCTGGCCGATTCGAAGATCGACCCTGTGCAGGCCCTGGCCGATGCGGAGAAGGAAGCACAGGCCAAGTACACCGAGATCCGCGGCAAGTAAACGCAGCCGCGGCGCGCCAAGGAGCCCCCCAGGCTGCTCGCTGTGGCTGTCCGAAATGTCGAAATCCGGCACTTCACACTACCTGTAGTAGCACGACGCGCACGTGGCTGCTACAGGTAGTGGTTCGGATTCGCTCAGAAGGAGTTTTCGGGCGGCCCTGGCGATTGCGGATTCCGCATCGGAGCAACAGGGGGGCAGGAAGACCGGGTGAGAACGGAGAGCGGGCATGACTCAGGCCACGGGTTTACTCCAAACGACGCCTGATGAGCGGCGATCTGCCGCGCGTTACTGGAAGAGCATCCTGCGAGAACGTGCTGCATACCTGTTGATCCTGCCAATCCTGGTGGTCTATGGGCTGTTCTCCCTGGTTCCGATCGTGCAGACGTTCCAGCTCAGCTTCTATGACGCCAAGATCATCGAGCAGGGTCCGTGGGTCGGACTGAAGAACTACGCCGATATCTTTGCCGCGGTTCCGTTCCGGCAAGCGATGCTGAACACCTTCATCTTCACCGCCGCGTCCACGATTGCGGTGTTGGTCATCTCGCTGGGACTCGCCACGTTGGTTACGCGACCGTGGGTGCGCTTCAAGACGCTTTTCAAGATCGTCTACTTCCTGCCGGTCGTAACCTCGCTCGTCGCAGTAGGCTACATCTGGAAGTTCATGATGGACTCCAGTTTCGGGATCATCAACGTGGCCCTGAGCGTGGTGGGCATCAGTCCTGGCCCTCTCTGGTTGTCGAGTCCGCGCCTGGCTCTCTGGTCGCTCATCATCGTCAACACCTGGAAATGGATCGGCTATTTTCTGATCATCTTCGTTGCGAACCTGCAGGCCATCGACCCGACCTACTACGAAGTCGCTGCGATCGACGGTGCGGGCGCCTGGCAGCAGTTTTTCAAGATCACCTTGCCATTGCTGCGCAACGCCATCGTCCTGACAATCATCCTGGGCATCGTTAACTACCTCAAAGCATTCGCGCTGATCTTCGTGATGACGCAGGGCGGACCGGCGGGTACGACCGAAGTGATGGCGACATACGTTTACCAACAGGCTTTCGGCACCGGGCAACTTCGCTTCGGCTTCTCGGCCGCGGCATCCATGGTGCTGTTCGTGCTGATCATGGTCTTCACGGCGCTTTCGAATCGTTTCAACGGGGAGGCCTACGCATGAACCAACGCAGACGTCTGCAGCCCGGCGAACTGGCGACCCGCATCGTGATCTACGGAATTCTCGTCGTGACCGCGTTCATTATGGCCTTTCCGTTCTACTGGATGCTCATCTCGACGATTCGCCCTGCCGCACAGGCATACTCTGTCGACATCAGCCTCCTGCCGACCGAAATCTCCTTCGAGATGTATCGCAAGCTTCTGACAGACCCACAGCTGCCGGTGGGACGCTTCTTCCTCAACAGCATCGTGATTTCGGTAGGCTCCACGATCGTGAACATCGCGACGGCTATGCTGGCCGCGTTCGCACTGGCCCGACGCCATGTGCCAGGTGGACGCATCGCCTACTATCTGATCATTGCCACGATGATGGTGCCGGGCGAAGTCGTTCTGATCGGTCTGTTCCGCATCATCAACAGCCTGGGCATGATCGATACATATTCGGGCATGATCCTGCCCCTGGCCGTGAACGCCGTGAACTTCCTCATCATCTACAACTACCTGTTGGGCCTGCCGCGCGAGCTGGATGAGGCCGCCATGGTGGATGGTGCGCGCATCTGGCAGGTGTTGTGGCATATCGCGCTGCCCTTGGCGCGGCCCGCTCTGTACAGCGCCACGCTCCTTGCCTTTCTCGGCGCCTGGCAGAACTTCACCATCCCCTACCTGTTGGCGCGATCCAACGATATGTACCCCCTGGCGGTGGGCGCGCTCTTCGCCGAGAACACGTTGTTCGCCTCCAAGCAGGAGACGCTGACACTGGCTACGATCCTCACGCTGCCAACGCTCGTGGTCTTCGTGCTGACGCAGCGCTTCGTGTTCTCCGGGATCACAGCTGGCGCGGTGAAGGGCTGACAGAGAGCCATGGCGATCATGCCCTCCCTGCGTGCATCCATCACCGTCGACTGCGATCGCTGGCTGGGTGAGTTGCGGCGCATCTGGGCCAGCATCGGATTCGATGAGATCAACTGGACCTATACGGGGCGCGGCAAGGCGCTCTTCGCGACGCTGCACGAACTGGCCGAGACGCCGTACTACGTTCGCAACCACAATACGTTCACGAGCGGCAACGCTCTGTCCGCGCCGGCGCGTGGCTCGACAAACGCCTATTACGAGTTGCCCGGCGGCACGCCGGGTTACTCGTGGGAAATCATCGATCGTGTCTTCGACACACATGTCGCCCACGGTTTCCATCCGATCGTGGAGCTGGGGTTCATGCCGATCGACCTGGTAGCCTCGTCCGTGTCCGACGACGATTGGCTGCGCGACGTCGGAGAAGAGACGTACGAGAGCGACGGACTCTGGAAGTCGCCCCCCAAGGACTACGGCCGCTGGAGCGAGCTGATCTATCAACTGGTCAGCCACTGTGTCTCCCGCTACGGTGCAGCCGAGATCAGGCGCTGGCGCTTCGAAGTCTGGAACGAGCCTAATCTGCCGAATTACTGGCGCGGGACGGTGGATGAGTACTGCCAGCTCTACGATCACAGCGTGTTCGGCGCCACGCGGGCGCTGGTCGATGTGAAGATCGGAGGACCGGCTATCGCAGACCCCGATCAGGAGGCTTCGCGTCGATTCCTGCGCCAGTTTCTCGGGCACTGCGCCAGTGGCACGAATTACGCTACAGGCGAGCGCGGCGCCCGCCTGAGTTTTGTCTCCTTCCACACGAAAGGGGCCCACTACGCGCGGCGCCGCTACTACAATCTCCATGGGCCCTTCCGCCGGGAGTCGCCATCGAGCGCCGCGATGCTCCAGGACATCCGGGCAGGCCTGGCGACCATCTCCGAGTTCCCAGAGTTCGCCCACCTGCCCGTGTTGGTCGATGAGTGCGACCCGGCAGTAGGCACGATCTACGGGGTGCACGACAACCCGAATTTTGTCATCACCAACAACGAGTACTATCCTGCGTTTCTGGTCGCGCTGGTGAAGCGCATCCTCGACCTCGATTGCAATCCTGGAAACCGGGTTGAACTGATGACCACCTGGGCATTTCTGTTTGAGGGCAAGCGCCTGTTCGAAGGCAACCGGACTCTGGTCACCAACGAGAACATCCAGAAGCCGATTCTGAACGCCTTCCGGGCGCTGGCGAGGTTGGGGCATATGCGCATCCTGGCAGCAAGCGACCGGTCTCGCGACCCGGCGACTGCTCCGGGGTCCGCCGAGATCGATGTCCTCGCATCCCGGAGCGGAGACAAGGTCACCGTGTTGGTGTGGCACCAGGCCGACGAGTGGTGGGCTGAGGGGTGCGCCGATGTCAGCCTGACGATCGACAACCTACCCTTTTCCGGCGTGGCCAGGGTGCGGCACTACCGCATCGATAGCGAGCACTCGAACGCCTACCAGGCATGGGTTCGCATGGGTGCGCCCGACGATCCCTCCGTTGGCCAGGTGGCTCATCTGAAAAGCCGACAGGGTCTTGAGTTGTTCGAGCCGCCAGCGAGGCACGCGGTGAGTGCGTCGCGGCAGCTGTTCCTGGAATTCGCCATCCCGATGTTCGGCGTGTCGCTGCTCGAGATCGAGCCCGCCCATCCCGGGTCATTGTCTGAACGACCGCCAGTTGCCGAAGAGGAGTAGAAGAGCCATGCGATATCAGTTCCCGTACGATTTTGCCGGTTCGATTGAGCTGCCCGAGCGCAACCTTTTGGGGATCTACCAGGCGCATCCGCACAGCGACCGCGCGGAGGAAGAGATCATAAGCCACGCGATCGCCAACCCCATCGGTGCGCCGCCGCTGCGCACTTTGGTGCGGCGCGGGGAGAAGGTGCTCTTCCTGCCGGATGACATCACGCGGGCGACGCCAGCCGATCGCATCATTCCCTACCTGCTCGAGCATCTGGAAGAGGTCGGGGTGCCGGATGAGGATATCCGGTTCCTGATCAGCCTTGGGACGCACCGCAAGATGACCGAGGAGGAGTTGCTGTCTAAGCTGGGCCCGGAGATCATGCGCCGCTACCAGGTCTTCAATCATCATTGGGAGGAGCTGGACAATCTCCATTGGGTGGCCGACTCTCCCGAAGGCATCCCCATTTACGTGAACAAGCACGCGCTATGGGCCGACCACGTCATCGGGATCGGGGCGATCTTTCCGCACGCGGTCGCCGGCTACTCGGGCGGCGGCAAGATCGTCGTGCCCGGCATCACCGGCGAGGCGACCTGCGGCGACATGCACTGGGCCATGTATGGGATCCCGCCCCGGCAGCTGTACGGCCACGCGGACAATCCCGTGCGAGCGATCATCGACGCGTTTGCGATGAACGCAGGCCTGGACTACGTCGTCGATGCCGTGCTTGACGAAGCGGGTCGCGTGGTGGACATGGTGGCTGGCCATCCCGTGAAGGCGCACCGTGCCGGCTGCGAAATGGCCCGGCGGCACTACAGCGTCAACGTTCCGGGCCCGGCGGACATCGTGATCTTCGACTCCTACGGCACGGACATCGAGTATTGGCAGGCGATCAAGGCCATGACGCCGGCCGGGATCGTGATGAAGGACGGCGGCGTGGTCATCCAGGTCGCGTCCTGCCCGGAGGGCATCTCCGTCAGCCATCCCGAGGTGCTGGAGTACGGCTATCGCCCGCTGGTGGTGGTCGGCGAGATGGTGCGCTGCGGCGTGCTGAACAAGAGCGTTGCGGCCCACATGATCCAGGCCTCCGAGGTGATCGTCGACCGCGGACGCGGCTTCCTGGTTTCGTCAGGCGTGAAACCCCAAGATGCAGTGCGGCTCGGATTTCTCCACGCCGATTCGGCCCAGGACGCGCTGGACCGCGCTCTGCACATGAAGGGGCCAGACGCGTCGATCATTGTCATGAGTCATGCCGGCGATATCCTGCCGCTTTGGTGAACTCCGACCGCGCCCGGCAGGCACGCTCGGCCGGTACGTGAAGACTGATGCCGACTGCACTATGATGCGGCCGGCATCGGATATGTGCCGTAGGTGCGTGCGGCATCGTACATGGCGTGCACGTTGGCGATCGGGATGTCGGGCTCGATCACGTGGGCGGCCGCGAGGATATACCCTCCGCCGGGCGCGAGCGCCTGGATGACCTCGCGCACTGCGGCTGTTACCTCTTCCGGCGAGCCGTTGGGCAACAGCTGCTGATTGTCGATAGCGCCATGAAACGCCAGTCGATCGCCGAAGCGCCCCTTGACAGCGGCAGGGTCCATGCCGGCAGCCGTTGGCTGCAGCGGATTGAGCACCTGCACACCGATCTCGATGAAATCCTCGATCAAAGGCATAATCGCTCCGTCGCAGTGCAGGAACACCTTAGCGTCGGTGAAGCGACGAATATGACGGATGAGTTCGGCATAGCGAGGCTTAAATAGCTCTCGAAAGACCCGGGGCGAGATGAGCAGCGAACGCTGGGTGCCGAAGTCATCGGCTAACTGGACTATCTCGACGTACGCGCCGACTTCTTTGAGGAATACTTCCCACAGCCCCATGTGCACGGCCAGGATGCGGTCGAGCAGACCCGAGGCAAAGGCCTTGTCCGAGAGCAGGTCCATCAGGAAATTGGACATGCCCCTCAGGTGTTGGCCAAACTCGAACAGGCCGCCGCTGACCGGTGCAGCGGTCAGGGCGAAGTTGGTCTCCGTATAAAGTTGGCACGCCTGCTGGCGTAGCCCCGCCACGCGGTCCGGCCGGCAGGGATCCGGCCACGGGTACGCCGCCAGGTCTGTCACCGTTGCCTGGGCGAGGGGATGCGTCACGCGCTGCGAATGGATCCCCACCGTCTCGACGCGGATGCCCCATTCATTTTCGTAGCTACCATCGGCAAAGACCGCCCGCGCGCAGTACTCCGGCCCCTTCACGTAGAGGTACTGAAAGTCAATGCCCAACGCCTGCCACAGGCGAGCGTCCGGATTGAGCACAGAGTAGAACGGGTCGCACGTCAGTACTTCGGCAGACAGACCGTGCGCGGCCGCCAGCGCAACGTAGGCGTCTCGGTGGATGTTGGAGACCCGGCCGCCCAAATCAATCGGAACGCGGTCGGGTTCCTGAAGGTTGAGCGTGCGGCGCACGCGTTCTCGAGATGACAAAACCGACATCTGCTACCCTCTGCGCCCGTATTGGCGAGCTGCGTCGACGAATGCCTCGATGTTCTCCCACGGCACATCGGGCTCGATCACGTGCGAAGGTGCGACCACCAGACCCCCTTGCGGACCCGCGTTGCGCAGCAGATCCCTGACCGCACGCCGCACGTCTCCCGGTGTGCCGAACGGCAGGGTTGTCTGTACGCCGATGCCGCCCCAGAAGGACAGGCTGGCGCCGTATGTGCGCATCAGCCCAGCCGTGTCCACCGCTTCAGGTTGAACCGGGTTGAGGACATCGATTCCGATCTCGATCAGGTCCGGCACGATGGCCTCGATGTTGCCGTCGCTGTGGTAGAAGACGATCGTCGCCGGATTGGCTGTCTTGATGGCCTGGACCGTGGCTGCCAGCCTAGGCTTCAGCCACTTGCGCCACAACCTGGGCGCCATGAGCATCGAGCGCTCTGCCCCGACATCGTCGCCAAGGCAGATGATGTCGCAGCCCGCCGCCGCGTAGCGTGTGGCGATGTAACGGGTGCGGCCGGCCACCCGGTCGAGCACTCGCTCCGCGACGGCGGGCCGCACCAGGAAATCCACAAGGAGGTTCTCCAAGCCCCGAATCCGCCAGGCCTTCTCGAAGATCGTCATCTCAAGGAAGAGCAGATCTGCCAGCCCGCGGCGATGCAGGTCGGCAATGCCCTCCGCCACGCCGGAATAGCGCTCCTCGGCAAAGACATCGGGAAACGGGTACGTGTCCACCTGTTGGGGCGTGCATTCCGGATCACCGAGCGGATAGACCTTTCGATGGTAGCTTAGCTGTTCATCATAAATGCGATACTCGCCCCACTCGTTGATCGCTGTACGCTCGCCCAAGAGAAAGAAGTGCGGGTACTGGCGGCTGCCGGGTTCCATAAGGACTGGCCGATAGTCCGCCCAAGGCATCGCTGGCCAGTCCGGCACACGCCCGGCGAAATATCGCGTGAAGTCGGGCAGCGTACTTGGCGGGTTGAGCGGCGCGAAGCGGTAGTCGATGTCGAAGTAGTCCTGTGGATCGCTCGCGCCGGTTCGGGCGTGAAAGGTCGCCCAGGCGCCGCGCGTGAAACGCAGATCGAAGGGCGTCGAGTCCGGATCCTCGCGCCGGAGCGCGGCCAGCACGCGCTGTCGATGATTCATCGCACCTCCTTGGCGCGAGCGCTGAGATGCCTGGCTGCTCTCCTCAACGCCGTCAGCGGGTCGGGCCAGTCGTCACACTCCACTGTCATGACGCCATGGTAGCCAGCTCCGGAAATGGTCTTGAGTAACCCGGCAAAATCCAGGTCGCCCATGCCAGGGGCACGGCGGTTGCTGTCGGACAGGTGCACATGGCCAATCCGGGGTCCCGCCAGCGATAGTGCGCCAGTGAGATCGTCTTCCCCAAGATGCATGTGATATGAATCGACCAGGAGGAGCACGTTGGGCGCGCCCACCCGTTGGATCAGTGCCAACACCTCGGCCACTGTTCCGTTGTAGCCCAGTTCACCGCGGGTGACGGGCTCAAGGTAGATCTCCATGCCGAGACCTGCTGCCTCCTGCGCGGCACGCCGCAGACCTTCAGCGATCCAGTCCAGGGCTTGTTCGAGCGAGACATCAGGCTCGAGGCGGCCCTGCATCAGGCCGACCAGCACCTTGGGGCGGCCAAAACGGGCGCCAAAGTGGATCACCTCCATCAGCGCTGATACGGCGCAAGCCCGCTTGCCGGGAGCGCGGGCCGAGAGGGTCAGCCCGCGCTCCCGGACGATGCCACCTGTGCGCAGGCCGACCAGGCGCAGGCCGCGCGGGTAGAGCAAGCGCTGAAGGCTCGGCGCGGGCAGGGCATAAGGACGGTCGATCATGGGCTCGATCCCCTCGTAGCCGGCAGCTGCAACGGCATCAAGCAGCGTGATCAACGCCTCGGCCGGGAGCGTATCGAGGTTTGGGCACGCCCATCCCAGGCGGAGCGCGCGGGGAGCCTTATTTGCGATCATAGGAGCCCTGCCTGACTGGTGGTGAAAAAACGTACGCGACCTTCAGGATCTCGTTTCCCGTGACGCTGATGCGATGGAACACCCCGGGCGGGACATAGACACAGACGCCCGGCTCGACCTCCTCTGGATGGCCGTCGAAGAAGAACTGCCCGCGGCCGGTGAGGATGTAGAGAATCTCCTCTGCCTGCTCGTGGACGTGCTCTGGGGCCTGCTCATCGGGCGGGAACTCGGCAACGCCGAAGCACATATGGCTCGCGGGGCCGAACTGCCCGGGCCCCACGATCATCTTGTGCCAGCGTCCTGGGAGATGCACGGCCGATACTTCGGACTCATGGATCGTATGCAGATTCATCGCTCTCTCCTGCTAGGGGGAAGATTTCAGTGCCAAGGCCGCCACCCCCGCCTGCGCAATGTGAGTGCTGCTCAGGCCGAATTTGGCGGCAAGCCATTCTACGTCGCCAACCTCGCCGAACTGGTCACGGATACCTACGCGGATGACGGGCGTGGGCCGACAGGACGCCAGCAGCTCGCAAACCGCGCTGCCCAGGCCGCCCACGATGCTATGGTCCTCCGCAGTCACGATACATCCGGCCTCTGCTGCGGCGTCGATCACCGCGGCCGAGTCGAGGGGTTTGATACTGGACATGTTGACCACCCGCGCGGCGATGCCCTGCGCGGCGAGCAGGTCGGCCGCCTCTAGCGCGCGGGGGACCATCGTCCCGCAGGCAAGGATGGCGACATCTCCGCCGGGATGGAGTGTGATCGCGCGGCCCGGCCGGAAGACATAGGTGGCCGGGTCCAGCAGAACGGGAGTCTTCCCGCGCGGCATGCGCACGTAGGCGGGCCCTGGATGGCTCGCCAGGTGCTCGACGATGGCGACCACCTCGGTCGCGTCTGCGGGAACGAAGACTGTCATGTTCGGCATCGCGCGCATTATTGCGAGGTCCAT
>CAZMIS010000064.1:0-13814 GCA_964566325.1 uncultured Anaerolineales bacterium | reverse complement strand
AGTTCGACCATCGTCATGTAGGGTGCGGTGCCTACGGTCCGGCTGTCGTAGCCGATGACCACCATGCCCAGCGCGGCCGCCCGCTGCGCCACAGCAGCCCCGATGCGTCCCATGCCGATGATGCCCAGCACCTTGCCGGCAAGCTCGATGCCCTCGAACTTGGATTTCTCCCACAGCCCGGCGCGCATCGACTCGGTTGCCTGGACGACCGGGCGTGCGAGAGCAAACATGTACGCAATCGTCAGTTCGGCGACTGCGTGCGTGCTCGCGCCCGGCGTGTTCATGATGCGGATGCCCTTCGACGTGGCATAGTCGACGTCGATGTTGTCAACTCCTACGCCGCCTCGCACCACGACCTTCAGGTTCCCGGCGCGGTCGATGACCGGCTTGCGCACCTTGGTGCGTGAGCGGACGACCATGGCGTCATAGGCTCCGATGACCTCGAGGAGCTCCTCCGGGGTGACCTTGTCCTGGACGTCGACCTCAAGGCCCTCTTTCCGCATGCGCTCCACGGCGCGCGGCGAGATGGAATCACACACTAGAACCTTCATCACTTACCCTTCCTGTTGGTTGATACTGATGGACGTCGTAACTGCGGCCACGACCGTGTTGCCTCGGCCGTGGCTGCAGCGTCAACTTCTCAATGCAGGCCCAGGATGTCGTCGATCTCGCCGGTCAGCCACTTGATGTCGCCGAGCGTGAGGTCGCCCATATGGCCGATGCGGAAAGTCTTCCCCTTGAAGGGGCCGTAACCATCAGAGATCTGCGCGCCGCGCTTGCCGAGTTCCTTGTTGAGCGCACCGAAGTCGAAGCCGTTGTTGTTGATGTGCGTGATGGTGGGCGAGAGGTACTTTTCATCTCCGAAGAGGCCGAAGTGCTTGCGGCCCCACTCCCGTGTGAAGCGGGCCATCTCGAGGTGGCGGGCGTAGCGATTCTCCAGGCCTTCCTCGAACATCGAATCCATCTGCTTGTCGAGCGCGTACAGGAAGCTGATGGCGGGCGTGGCAGGCGTATTGAATTTGACCGCGTACTTCTCGTTCTCGATGAAATCAAAGTAGTAGCCGCGATGGGTGATGGTCTTCGCGCGCTCGAATGCACGCTCGCTGACCGCACAGACGGCGAATCCGGGCGGAAGCGCGAAACACTTCTGAACGCCGGCCAGGCAGACGTCCAATCCCCAGCCGTCGAAGTCGATGGGCGTACCCGCCATGCAGGAGACGGCATCGACCATGATGATGACCTCGGGGTACTTCTCGCGCACCAGCTTCGCCACCTCGGGCACGGGGCCTAGGATGCCTGTCGAAGTCTCATTGTAGGTCAGGCACAGGGTGTCGTACTCGCCGGTGGCCAGCGCTTCATCAACGAGGTCAGGCGTAACGGCAAGACCGGGTTCAACCGTGACCGTGCCGGTCTGCACCCCGCAGGTCTTGGCGATCTCGAACCAGCGCTTGGAGAACTCGCCGTTGATGGTGTTGAGCACCTTCTTGCCGACGCAGTTCCGGATGGCGCCTTCCATCACGCCGGTCGACGCGGAAGTGAAGAGGAACACGCGCCGATCAGCGTTCAGAAGGGTCTTGACCTTGGTTTCGACTCGTTGATGCAACTCGGCGTAGGCCGAGGACCGGTGGCCGATCATCGGGGTGGCCATGGCCTGGAGGATCTCCTCCCGGACTTCGGTTGGGCCTGGGATGAACAGCTTCTTGTGCATTGCCACGTCTCCTTCGAAGTGGTTGTATTATCGGGCGCGGAGGCGCCCCTTGCCGTGTGAGGTACTTCCGGTACTATAACCCAAACCGTCAGGACTGGCAAGTACCCTCGTTCATTTTCAGCACCCAGCAGGGCCGCCCGCCGCGGCCTTGACCGATGTCCACTCCGGCGGTATTCTGGGTGTTATCCGAAACAGGTGGGGGAGGGAAACAGCATGTACGACGGCGGTTGGTGGAGCTTCATCCGGTACGATGACAAGCAGGATCGCCCTGCCGTCAGCGTTCCCCTCCTGCGTCGAGCGCTCGGCTATGCGCGGCCTTACATGGGGAAGATCGTGCTGATGCTGGCGTTGATTCTGGTCACCACGTTTCTCAACCTGATCCCACCGCTCTTCACGCGCGATCTGATCGACCGTGCCCTTCCCGAGAAGGACCTGCAGCGGCTGACGATGTTGGCCCTGGGCATGCTGGCCGTGCCGCTGGTGACCGGATTGCTGGGCGTCGGCCATCGTTACTTGAGCTCCAGTGTCGGCGAGGGGGTCATCAGCGATCTCCGCACTGCCTTGTTCGCTCATCTGCACCGAATGTCGCTGCGGTTCTTCACGAACACCAAGACCGGCGAGCTGATGTCCCGCCTCAACAACGACGTCATCGGCGCGCAGCGAGCTGTGTCCGGCACGTTCGTCGACATCTTCACCAACGTCGTCACGCTGGTGAGCGCACTGGTCATCATGCTGCGCCTGGAGTGGCGGCTCACGCTGCTTGCCATGGCCGTTCTGCCGCTCTTTCTGATCCCCGCGCGGGTGCTGGGCAAGCGCGTGCGCGCCACCGTGCGAGAGCAGATGTTGCTCAACGCGGAGATGAACGCCATGATGGACGAGACGCTCAACGTCTCGGGCGCGCTGCTCGTGAAGCTATTTGGTCGGACGGGCGCCGAGGTCGCGCGCTTCCGCGCTCGAGCGGAGCGGGTGCGGTGGGCCGGCGTTCGCAACGCGTTCCTCATGCGGTGGTTCTTCCTGACGGTCAGCCTCGTGAGCGCGGTCGGGTCGGTGGTGGTGTTCTGGGTCGGCGGGCTCTTCGTGTTGCAGGGCCAGTTCACGATCGGCACGGTGGTCGCGTTCACCGCGTATCTCGGCATGCTGTATGGTCCGCTCTCTTCCCTGACCAACGCCAGGATGGATATCTCGACCTCACTGGTCAGTTTCGAGCGCGTCTTCGAGGTGCTGGATCTGCCCCTGGAGGTCCGGGAGCAACCCGGCGCCCTGGCGCTGCATAACGTACAAGGCGATGTCCGTTTCGACCGTGTCACCTTCAGCTACCAGCCGGGTGAGAGCGTGCCCGGCGCAGCTGCGGCCGGGTTGCGGGAGGTGGAGCGGTTCGGCCACGCGGGGCGCGGCGGAGGCGTGCCGCTCTCGCAGGAGGGCGGCAAGATCGAGCGGCGCGGCACGGGCGGCGAGCAGGCCCGCGGGGCGGCCGCCGATGCTGGCGACGCGAACGGAGACGACTCCACCCCGGTCGGGTCCATCCGCTGGGCGCTGCGAGACGTGAGTTTCGAGGTCAGGCCCGGCCAGCTCGCGGCCCTGGTCGGGCCCAGCGGCGCGGGCAAGACGACGATCACCTACCTGCTGCCCCGGTTATACGATCCGACCAGCGGCGCCATCTACCTCGACGGCCACGACCTGCGAGACCTGTCCCTGGACACCCTGGCCGCGCAGATCGGGATGGTCACCCAGGAGACCTACCTCTTCAACGACACGATCCGGGCGAACCTGCTGTATGCCAGGCCCGACGCGTCAGACCTCGAGATCCAGGCCGCGTGCCAGGCGGCCAACATCCACGAGTTCATCAGCGGCCTGCCCGATGGCTATGATACGGTGGTGGGCAACCGCGGCTACCGCCTCTCGGGCGGGGAGAAGCAGCGCATCGCCATCGCCCGCGTCATCCTGAAGGATCCGCGCATCCTGGTGCTGGACGAGGCAACCTCCAGCCTGGACAGCCAGTCCGAGGCGCTCATCCAGGAGGCACTGGAGCGCATCATGCAGGCGCGAACGAGCCTGGTCATCGCGCACAGGCTGAGCACGATCCTTGCGGCCGACGTGATCCTGGTCCTCGAGGGGGGCCGCCTCGTCGAACAGGGAACGCATGCGGAGCTTCTGGCCCGGGGCGGGCTCTATGCGCTGCTCTATGAGACGCAGTTCAGGCATGCTCAGCGCGACCTGCAGCCGGAGGGCCGGCCGCCCGGCGGCGAACAAGTCGCTTCCCTCACTTCTTCATAGCATCTTCACGCGGCGCGCACACCTTCTCCACTTGACAGGCCCATAATCAGGCTTGCTCAAGACCATTGCGGGCGAGTGCCCGCTGGAGGACCCATGACCCTAACAGCTCAAGACGGACGCATCGGCAAGATCAAGACGCGGCGCAAGGGACTGGCTGCGCTGCTGTCGCACCACGGATTTCGCCGGCTGGTCCAGCTCGGCGTCTTCCTGTTCATCCTGGGCATCGCCCTACGCCACCTGATCGTGGGCGAGGAAGGCGCGATCATCACCGCGTCCTGGGAGGCCTATTGCCCGATGGGCGGGCTGGAGACGCTGTACCGGTTCGTGACGAGCGGCGGCAGGTTCGTCTCACACGTGCATCTGTCCAACGTGGTGATCCTGGTCGCGACGCTGGCCACTGCGCTCCTGCTGCGGAACGCGTTCTGCGGCTGGCTGTGCCCACTCGGCTTCATCCAGGATATGGTGAGCCGGTTCAGCGCCCTCGTGCAGAAGCGCATCCCCCGCGTGCGGCGCGCGGTCAGAGTGCTGAGAACGAAGGGTGCACGACTGGCGGTTCTGGACCGGCCACTGCGGCTGCTGAAGTATGCCGTGCTCGTCTGGTCGGTGGTGGGTGCAGCCGTTGCCGGGTTCATGGTCTTCCGGGACGTCGATCCGTGGGCCGGGCTGTGGAACCTGCTCGAACTGACCATGAGCGCGGGCGCCGTGGTGCTGCTCGTCGTGCTCCTCGCCTCGCTCTTCGTCGAGCGGCCGTGGTGCCGCTATGCCTGCCCGCTGGGCGCCGCGACGGGCCTGCTCGGCGCCCTGAGCCCCGTCTATCTCAAGCGCGAGTCCGCGGCCTGCAAGTCGTGCGCCATCTGTACCAAGGCGTGCCCCATGGGCCTGCCTGTCCACACGGCCGATACGATCAAGCACGCCGACTGCATCGGCTGCCTGGAATGTGTCGATGAGTGCCCGCGCGAGGGCGCGCTGGCGCTGAAGGTGGGCTTGCCGATTGTCGGCCGGTAAGCTGTCTGGACGACCCCAAGGGATGAGGAGCAACACTCGATGAAAGTCAATCCAATCGTGTACGGCGCACTGGTCCTGGTGCTGTTCTTCGGCGTCATCGGCGGCGCCAAGGCGATGGGCGTCTGGTCTGTTTCCGGCAAGCTGAGCGCCTCGGGTGAGAAGCTGGCGCCGAGCGGCGCGAATCCCGACGAAATCAAGGGCTGGATGACGCTGGGCGATATCGCAACCGCGTACAAAATCCCGCTGGCTGAGATTCTCGCGGAGTTCGGCCTGCCGGAAGACACCCCCCCGGCGAGCCAGATCAAGTCGCTGGAGAGCGATACGTTCTCGCCCTCAGGCCTCAAGGTCTGGCTTAAGGAACGCCTGGGCCAGTAGGGCGGAGATTGGAGGCAATCCACGCTTTGTCACGGAGCGTGGGCCGTGCTAAAATGCCTCGGTCATGCCTTTCCGCGTGCTGCGGTGAGGCTCAGTCGCACATCCTCCCGCCGTTCCGGCGGGTCATGGAAGGTAGTTTATGCCCGAGCCCGTGATTGCCCCCGCGCCCAAGGACTTCATCCGCGACATCGTGGATGAGCACAACCGGACCGGCCGCTTCGGCGGCCGGGTGCGCACGCGTTTTCCGCCCGAGCCGAACGGCTATCTGCACATCGGCCATGCCAAGGCCATCGCCATCGATTTCGGACTCGCGCGGGAGTACGGCGGCGAGTGTAACCTCCGCTTCGACGACACCAATCCGGTGAAGGAAGAGACGGAGTTCGTCGATGCCATCATGGACAGCATCCGATGGCTCGGATGGGATTGGGGAGACCGGCTATTCTTCGCCTCCGACTACTTCCAGCAGCTCTATGCGTGGGCCCAGGATCTGATCCGCAAGGGGAAGGCGTACGTCTGCGATCTTTCGGCCGACGAGGTGCGCGAGTATCGCGGCACGCTGACCGAGCCGGGAAAGAACAGCCCCTGGCGCGATCGCTCCGTGGAGGAGAACCTCGACCTGTTCGAGCGCATGAAGAACGGCGAGTACCCCGACGGCACGCGCACGCTGCGTGCCAAGATCGACATGGCGCATCCGAACTTCAACATGCGCGATCCGGTCATGTATCGCATCCTGCACGCGGAGCATCATCGCACCGGTGATGCGTGGTGCATCTATCCGATGTACGACTGGGCGCACGGCCAGTCCGATTCGATCGAGGGAATCACGCACTCGCTCTGCGACCTGGGCTACGAGGATCACCGCCCCCTGTACGAGTGGTTCTGCAACACGCTGGGCATCTACTGCCCGCAGCAGATCGAGTTCGCGCGCCTGAATCTCACCTACACGATCCTCTCCAAGCGCTATCTGCGGCGCATGGTCCAGGAGGGCATCGTTCGAGGCTGGGACGACCCGCGCATGCCGACGCTGGTGGGCATGCAGCGCCGCGGCTATACGCCGGAGGCGATCAACGATTTCCTCGAGCGGGTCGGCGTCTCTAAGGCCAACACGACGGTCGATATCCAACTGCTGGAACACTGCGTGCGCGAGGACCTGAATCGTCGCGCACCGCGCGTGATGGCCGTGCTGCGGCCTCTGAAGGTCGTCATCACCAATTGGCCGGCCGGCGAGGTCGAATGGGTCGAGGCGGTCAACAACCCCGAGGACGAGGCCATGGGCACGCGGCGCATTCCGTTCTCCGGTGAGCTCTTCATCGAGCGCGACGACTACCGGGAAGACGTGCCGAAGGGTTGGTTCCGGCTCGGCCCAGGCCGCGAGGTGCGGCTCAAACACGGGTACTACATCCGCTGCGACGAGGCGATCGTGGATGCACAGGGCGAGGTGACCGAGCTGCGCTGCACGTACGATCCCCAATCTGGCGGCGGCACGACGCCTGACGGTCGCATGGTCAAGGGCACGCTGCATTGGGTGTCTGCCGGCCACGCGATCGATGCCCAGGTCCGCCTGTACGATCTGCTCTTCACCAAGGCAGACCCGAACGACGTCGCCGAGGGCCAGGACTTCACCGCAAATGTGAACCAGCAATCGTTGACGGTGTTGGCGGGCTGCAAGGTGGAGCCCGGCCTGGCCGAAGCGAAGCCGGGCGACCGGTTCCAGTTCCTGCGCCAGGGCTACTTCTGCCTCGATCCCGACTCGACCTCGGAATGCCTCGTGTTCAATCGGACCGTAGGGCTGAAGGACACCTGGGCGAAGCTAGAGAAGAAGTGATCGCTGCATGGGCGCCGGCCGCCGCAACCTGGTCGCGCCGGCATTGCAGAGCGGCGTGATTGCCGGATGGCTGTCAATTGGCCTCTCAGGGACAAAGGAGAAGAAAGATGAAGGGCAACGAGAACGTCATCGCGTTTCTCAACGAGGCGCTCGCGGATGAGCTGACTGCGATCAACCAGTACATCGTGCATTCTGAGATGTGTGCGGACTGGGGCTACGGCGAGCTGCATGAGCTCATCGAGAAACGGGCCATTGTGGAGATGCAGCATGCGGAGAAGCTGATCGGACGGATACTCTTCCTCGAGGGCCAGCCGATCGTGAGCAATCTCAACAAGATCCGTATCGGCGGCGAGGTTTTGGATCAGTTCCAGAAGGACCTGCAGGCGGAAGCGGACGCAGTGGCCTTGTACAACAGGGGGATCAGGCTTGCGGTGGAACAGGCCGACAACGGCACCCGCAAGCTGCTCGAGGAGATCCTGAATGACGAAGAGGATCACCTCGACTGGATCGAGACCCAGCTCAGTCAGATCGGCCACATGGGCATTCAGGCCTACCTGGTCGAGCAGGTAGGCTAGCAAAGAGCGCCGCCCGCACGCCCGCTCCCCGGCGGGCTCCTGCCGGGCCTGCAGCGCGATGCGCCCCACCGGATCAGCGTCCGGTGGGGCGCAATTCGTACTGGTCACCCTGAGCCCAAGCCGAACGCAGTTCGGTCGTCAGCCCGGGCCTTCGTTCACCCGCAGCTGAAACACGTCGGGCCTGGCGTAGTGGCCGGTCACATCGAAGTCGAAGCGCGCCCGCGTGACCTCGGCCGGGTCGAGGTCTGCGAACAGCATCCCCTCTTCATCCCACAGCGGGCCGGCCAGCACGTCGCCCAGCGGCGATACGATCACGCTGCCGCCGCGCGACATGATCTCCGGCTGGTTTGCCAGGTCCTCGATGCCGGGCAGGTCGGCGGGGTACATCGACCTGGTGACGTACTGATTGCAGCCCAGGACGTAGCAGCGGCTCTCGCAGGCGATGTGGCGCATGGTGGCCTGCCAGGTGTCCCGGCTGTCGGCAGTCGGCGCCACGTAGATGTCCAGTCCCTTCTGGTAGAGCGCCGCACGGGCAAGGGGCATATAATTCTCCCAGCAGATGAGGCCGCCGATGCGCCCGAACGGCGTCTTCACCACGGTCAGCATGCTGCCGTCGCCCTCGCCCCAGACGAGTCTCTCGCCCGCGGTCGGCTTGAGCTTGCGGTGCAGCCCCGCCAGCCGCCCCTGTGGGTCGAAGGTCAGCAGGGTGCAGTAGAGCGTGCCGCCGGTCCCCTTTGTCTCCCGCTCGATGACCCCCATGACGACGTACGCTTCCGCCGCGCGCGCGGCCGCGGCGATGGCATCTACGGTCGGTGAGGGCACTTCGACCGAGTTGTCCCAGTAGCGTTCCCACGTCAGCCGGCCCGATGGGCTGCGGCTGCCGACCACCACCCCGAAGCTCAGCCCGCGCGGATAGGCGGGGATGAATGCCTCCGGAAAGACGATGAGGCGTGCGCCCCTCTCTGCAGCCTCAGCGATCAGCCGGCAGGCCTTGTCAGTGGATGCCTCGCGATCGAACAGGCACGGGGCCGCCTGGACGACCGCTGCCCGCACGCTGGAATATCGCTCCGACATTGATGTCTCCTCAGAATGGGGGTGCGTTGCGCCGGCAGTCGCGCCGGGCGCACCCCGGATCACGGCCCGGTCATTATCGACGGCGAGAGACAACTCGTCAACCCTGCCGGCAGCATGACGTGCTATAATCGGGTCGAGGGGGAGGGACAATGTCAGATACGCTGTCACTCGTGGTGCTCGCGGCCGGCATCGGAAGCCGCTATGGTGGTCTCAAGCAGATGGACCCGATGGGACCTTCAGGCGAGATCATTCTCGACTATTCTGTCTACGATGCGCTGGCGGCCGGATTCGGGAAGGTTGTGTTTGTCATCTCGCGCGCGATCGAAGACGCGTTCAGGGATCGAATCGGCCGGTCGATCGAGAAACGGGTCGATACGGCCTACGCCTTCCAGCGCCTCGATGCCTTACCCTATGGCTTCGACGTTCCGCCGGGACGGAAGAAGCCCTGGGGAACCGCGCACGCCGTCCTCGCCAGCCAGCCCGCGGTCGACGGCCCGTTCGTGGTCATCAACGCGGATGACTTCTACGGCCGCGGCGCCTACCAGGCGGCAGCGGACTTTCTGCGCCGCCCTTCCACGACTGACGGCATCCCCGACTACTGCATGGTGGGTTACCGGCTCGAGAACACACTGACCGAGCACGGATACGTCGCGCGCGCCGTGTGCACGATCGACGAGAGGGGCCTGCTGATGGATGCCAGGGAGCGCACCCGCATCGAAAAGCAGGGCGGTGAGATTCGCTTCACGGAGGAAGGCGGAGAGTGGTCCGAGCTGGCACCCGACACGATCGTGTCGATGAACCTGTGGGGCTTCACGCCTGCGATCTACGCGGAGATCAACGAGCGATTCCCGCGCTTCCTGGCTCAGAACCGGGCGGATCTCAGCAAGGTCGAATTCTACATCCCCAACCTGGTCGCGGCCTTGATTCGGGACGGCCGGGCGCGGGTCACCGTGCTGCCCACGCAGGAGCGCTGGCACGGCGTGACCTACGGCGAAGACAAGCCCCAGGTGAAGGCAGCACTCGCGCACCTGGTCGAGCAAGGTCTCTACCCGCCCAGCCTGTGGGGCAGCGCCATCCAGCCAGCATCTCCGTAACCCGAAGTTGAGAATGAGGGTTGACATGGCGGGGGCACCCGTCCTATAATGACGTTGTGCGACGATACGTGATACGTATTACGTATTGCTCGTGATGTCAGCGCAACGTGGCCCGCGCTACGCGCGTCCTACGCGTGGCGGTTGCCAGGCGAAAGGATTACCGATGAAGGATGATCCAATTCGCGATGATCGCAGACCACTCTACGAGCGCGCGCAGACCGTCATCGTCTCGCGCATCATCGATGGAAGCTACCAGCCGGGCGACCAACTCCCTTCGGAGGACCAGCTGTCTGCCGATCTCAGGGTCAGCCGGACCACGATTCGCAGTGCGCTGGCTAACCTGGAGACGCTCGGCTACATCCAGCGCATCCACGGCGCCGGCACGTTCGTCGCCCAGCGGCACTTCCAGGTAGAAGCGCAGCTGGACGCGCTGGAGAGTTTTCACCCGCGGCTCGCCGCGCGGTTGGGGCGTTCGTCGCGGATCGCACACCTGGAGATCCGGGAAGTGGTCGCTTCCTCCGAGCTTGCCATGGCCATGACCGTGCGCGCAGGCGAACCCCTGATCAGCGTGGCGCGCGTCGTCGAGATCGACGCAGTGCCGATGATTCACCTGCATGACTTCCTGCCCGCTGCGATCTGCAATTGCACTGTCGATACGCTGCGAACCAACTTCAGCGACTCGGTGATCGATTTCTTTGACGGGAGCGAGGGGCGGCCGTGCATCGAGTGGAGCGACAGCCACCTCGGCTCTGCGCCCGCCGATGAGGCGATGGCCGTGATGCTGCGCGTGCAGCCCGGTGACGTCCTGTTCCGCCTCGAGGAGTCGTTCTATGACGACAGCGGCGGCCTGGTGAGCTGGTCACGAAATCACATTGTCCCCGAGTACTTCAAGTTTCACTTCCGACGACGCGTCGTGCGAAAGGAGTGTGCCCCCGGACCTGATCTGTCTTCGTAGTCGCAACCCATCATCGTGAAGGATCCACAGTCTTTTCAGAGGACCAAGGAGGTTCTACATGAAGTCTCAGCGTGTGCGAATCGTCGGTGCCGTTGTCAGTTTGATGATGCTGCTGGCCCTGGTGGCCGGCTGTGTGACGCCGCCGCCTGCCGCCCCGGCCCCCGCGGCCCCTGCGGCCACGGAGGCTGCGCCCGCCGCGCCGGCCGCGCCCGAGGTGAAGCCGGTGAAGGTGGCGCTGATCCTGCCAGGTCGGGCGGACGATGTGTCCTGGAACCAGGCCGCCTACGATGGCATGCAGCGCGCGGTCAAGGATGCGAAGGTGCCGGTCGAGCTCAAGGTCGTCGAGCAGGTCTATGATCCGGTCGCGATCGAGCCTGCCCTGCGGGACTATGCCCAGCAGGGCTACGACCTGATCGTGGGCCACGGGTTCCAGTTCCAGGAGCCTATCATCAAGGTCGCGCCCGAGTTCCCCAAGGCGCACTTCGCGATCGGTACGGGGTACAAGCTGGCAGAGAACGTCGGCGTGTATGATGTCAAGATGGAGCAGGGCGGCTACCTGGCCGGCATCATCGCGGGCCATCTGACCAAGGCCAACCTGGTCGGCGCGGTCGGCGGCGTCGATGTCTCCGAGATCCATCGCGGCCACGTCGCCTTCATGCAGGGCGTCAAGCTGGTGAATCCTGACGCCAAGGTGGTGAACAACTTCGTCGGCGACTTCAACGACCTGGCCGGCGCCAAGGAAGCCGCACTGAGCCAGATCAAGGCCGGGGCGGACATCGTCTGGCAGAGCGGTGACGGCATCGGCATCGCGGTCCTGGGCGCCTGCAAGGAACAAGGCACGCTTTGCTTCGGCAACATCGCCGAGCAGACCAGCCTCGCACCCGACAGCGTGATCTCCAGCTTCGTCTACGATTGGGCGCCAGTGTACGGCCAGATGATCGACGAGATCGGCGCCAACCAGTTCGGCAACAAGCACTACTGGATCGAGTTCGCCAATAACGGCGTGTCTTTCGCGTTCAACGAAGCGATCAAGAGCAAGATCCCGGCGGACGCGCTGGCCAAGTACGAAGAGGTCAAGGCGCAGTTCGTGGCCGGGACGCTCGATCTCGGCGACCTGGACTCCGTCAAGCTGGAAGAGTAGTCGAGGTCTCCATAGGCATGTTCTGTCCGCCTGTACCCCGGGGTCATGACGGACAGAACATGCATCGATGCACAAGGGGAGGTGCGAGCCGATGGGTGTCGTACAGATGGTTGGCATCACCAAGCGGTTTCCCGGCGTGTTGGCCAACGATCACGTCAATCTCGAGTTACAGAAGGGCGAGATTCACGGCCTGCTCGGGGAGAACGGCGCCGGGAAGACCACCCTGATGAACAGCCTCTTTGGCCTGTATCAGCCGGACGAGGGCCAGATCCTGGTCCGCGGCCAGCCCATCACGGTCGTCTCCCCTGCGGCTGCGATCGAGCACGGCATCGGCATGGTGCACCAGCATTTTCGCCTCGTGCCGCCTCTGACAGTGACCGAGAACATCGTCCTGGGCCTCAAGGGTCGCGGACTGATCAACATGAAGAACGCCGAGACCCGGGTGCGACAGGTCGCCGAGGCGTACGGTATCCAGATCGATCCTGCCGCAACCGTGCAGAGCCTCTCGGTCGGCCAGCAGCAGCGCGTGGAGATCCTGAGCAGCCTGTACCGCGAGGCGGAGATCCTCATTCTCGACGAGCCAACGGCTGTCCTGACGCCGCAGGAGGCCGACAGCCTGGTCGTCAGCCTGCGGAAGATGGCGGCGCAGGGCAAGGCGATCGTCTTCATCAGCCACAAGCTGGACGAGGTGATGCGGCTGACGGACCGGGTTACCGTCCTGCGGGCGGGCCGGGTGGTGTTCGAGGCCTCGACAAGCGCAACGGACAAGGTGCAGCTCGCACGGGAGATGATCGGCCGTGACCTGGTCGCGTTGCGTGCGGAGCAGCGGAGCCAGGTGTTGGTCCTGGCCGGCGCCCAGGATGCTGCACCGGCCCAGGCGCCGGCGGCTCAGCGTGCCATGGGCGAAGTGATGTTGGAGGCAAAGGAGATCCACGCGGTCGACGACCGCGGGCTGCCGGCTGTGCGCGGGGTCAGCCTGGCGGTGCGCAGCGGCGAGATCCTGGGCATCGCGGGCGTGGACGGCAACGGGCAGCGCGAGCTCGCCGAGGCGGTCGTACGCCTGCGGCGTCTGCAGGCCGGGCAGCTGATCATCGCCGGCGAAGAGGCTTCGCATTGGCGCACCCACGACTTCCTGGAGCACAGCACAGGCTACATTCCCGATGATCGGCAGAACGACGGTCTGATCCTGGGCTTCGATCTCGCCCGCAATGCGACGCTGAAGCTGTTCAGGCGCCCGCCTTACTCGTCGTTCGGTTTCCTCAACCCGCGCGCGGTCAACCACTTCACCGGCCAGTTGATGCGCGATTTCGACGTGCGCGCCCAGGGGCCCTTTGCCCGCGCGTCCACGCTGTCCGGCGGCAACCAGCAGAAGTTGATCCTGGCGCGCGAGCTCAGCCAGAATCCGCGCCTGATCATCGCCAGCCAGCCCACGCGCGGCCTGGACATCGGCGCCTCGGCCTTCGTTCATCAGCGTCTGCTGGCAGAACGTGATCGAGGGGCGGCCATCCTGCTCATCTCCACGGATTTGGATGAGATCATGCTTCTGAGCGACCGCATCCTGGTCATGTACAACGGCGGTTCGATGGGCGAACTGCCTGTCGGGGAAGCCGATGCTCAGACCCTGGGATTGATGATGGCCGGGACGCCCCTCCTGGGAGCTGCGGGATCCGGAGGTGTCGTATGACCACGAGCGAACAGCCGGTCCTGCGGCGGACGACCGACTGGCAGGCCCTGTGGCGGAGCGCCTACCAGGCGGTCCTCTCGGTGGTGCTTGCGCTGCTGATCGGC
>CAZMIS010000063.1:0-13835 GCA_964566325.1 uncultured Anaerolineales bacterium | reverse complement strand
CGACGACGTGGTCTACTTCAGCAATCCCACGACCGCGATGAACATGGTGGCGCGCAACCTGTTCCGTGACCGGCCCGGCTGGCGCGGCCTGGGGGAGGGCGACGAGATCCTGTCGACCGACCACGAATATGGCGCGCTCGTGCGCACGTGGCGCTACCTGGCCGCGGAGAGCGGGGCACGGTACGTCGAGGTCCCCATCCCCGTGCCGGTGTCGACCCACGCGGATTTCGTCGAGCGTTTCTGGGCCTGCGTGACGCCAAGGACCCGGGTGGTGTACCTGAGCCACATCACCAGCCCGACCGCGCTGACGTTCCCCGTCGCGGAGGTCTGCCGCCGCGCGCGTGAGGCGGGCATCCTGGCCATCGTGGACGGCGCGCACGCGCCGGCGCAGATCCCGCTGGACCTGCAATCCGTCGGTGCGGACATCTACACCGGCGCGTGTCACAAGTGGCTCATGGCGCCCAAGGGGGCGGCCTTCCTCCACGCCCGGCCGGAGGTGCAGCCGCTGCTGGAGCCGCTCGTCGTGTCGTGGGGCTGGGAGTCGGAGCGGCCGGGGCCGTCGCGCTTTGTGGATTGGCACGAGTGGCAGGGGACCCGGGATGTATCTGCGTTCCTGACCGTGCCCGCGGCGATCGCGTACCAGGCCGCGCACGACTGGCCCGCGGTGCGTGAGCGCTGCCACGCCTTGGCCGTCGAGACACGGGCGCGCATCGAGGCGCTGACCGGCCTGCCGGCCGTCTCGCCGGAGGACGCAGGCGGCGAGCGCGGCGGCGGGCGCGGCGGCGAGCGCTGGTTTCACCAGGTGTTCACCGCGCAACTGCCCGCAGGCGTCGACCTTGCGGCGTTGAAGGAACGCCTCTACCGGGACTACCGGGTGGAGGTCCCCCTGACGGAACTGAACGGTGCAAGCTACATCCGGGTGTCGATCCAGGTCTACAACGACCGGGCCGACACGGATGCGCTGCTCGACGGCCTGGCCGCGCTGCTGTAGGGCCGGCCGCAGCGGCTGCAGGGAGGATCGATGGCACGCGAGGAGCTGATCCGGCGCAAGGGCGAGGTGCAGGCCGAGATCGCCCGGCTCAGGCGGCAGGCCGCGGCGCTGCGCAGCCGGGGCGACGTGCGCCGCGCCGCAGAGCTGGAGCACCAGCTCGATGCGGCGATGGCGGAAGAGGCCCGGCTGCGGCAGCTGATCGACCGCAGCCGGTGACGCAGGCGCGAGCGCGGGCGGATAGACTCCGTGGGCCGGCCAGGGTCTTCGGTCAACCCGCGCCGGCGGGTTTGGCCTTAGCAGGCTGCGGTCCTGGACCGCGGCCTGCTAAGGCTGGTGTGCAGCGCTTCTTAACCGCCGCCGGGAGTCAGCCCGAACTTGAACACCGCGGTCCGGTTGCTCAGTCCCGACGTACTCCCCACGCCGTTTGACCCCTGGACCAGGTAGTAGTAGTTGGGCGTCGTGCCGCCCGCCGCGCCTGTGTGCGTCCAGCCAGTGCTGCCGCCGGGTGGCGGCGGCGTCGCCTGGTATACGCCGGTGTCGCCGGGCAGGAACTGCGCCTTCTCGCTGTACCAGACGGTGTAGGCCCCCATGTTCTGTGGGATCACGCCCCACTCCAGCACGACGTTGCTGCCGCTCCTCCGTATCGTCACGGATGGGATCACCGCCGGCTCGAAGCATGCCGTCTCCAGCGTGACGTCGGCCGTCGTGATCGCGCCGCTGCGATCCAGGTCCGCGCGGTAGACGTAATTCGGATTCTCATAGCCGGCGCCGACCAGGCTGCTGACCAAGCTGTAGTCGGCCGGGTTGGTCTGGCCGTCGAGGTTCACGTCGCAGTAACCCGTGTAGTGGGTGATGTTGACGGTTACGGGCACCTGCACCGGATCGAGGAGCGGCGCGGAGAATGTGAGGGTCGCGTGGTTCGCGCCGTCCGCCAGCATCCACACCTTCACATCGACCGTCAGGTTGGAGGGCGTCGTGCCGCCAGTCGCCGACATGCCGAGCCACGTGACGTTCGAGCTGACGGTCCAGTCCGTGGATCCGTCGCTCGCGATGGTGAACGCCTGCTGCGGCAGCGCGAGGTCGAGCGCCAGGTCCCGGGTGATGTTGACCGATGCCGGGCTCACGCGCAGGCTGTCGGGCGGCCGCGTGCTCGGGTTGTCCGAGGGATCGAGCGGATCGGTGCCCGCGCTGACCTCCTCGAAGTCCGAGTAGGCGTCACCGTCGGTGTCCGCTTTATCAGGATCAGTGCCGCGCGCGGACTCCACCGACCAGGGCAGGCCATCCTTGTCGTCGTCGCTGTTCGTGTCCGCCACGCTGAGCGGGCTGAGGTCACCCGCCAGTTCCGTGCTGTCCGCGACGCCATCGTAGTCGTAGTCGCCCAACACCTCGATGGTCACCGTCGCGTCGCCAGACACCCCGACGCTGTTGGTGACGGTCAGGGTGATCTTGTGTACCCCGACGGTCAGCTGCGTGGTGAGGCTGGCGCCCGCGCCCAGCGCACCGTCGCGGTCGCTGCTCCAACTCAGGCCCGTGTCGCTCCCGCCGATCTGTTCGTCCTGCGGATCGAGGGCGCCGCCGCGCAGCAGCACGGATTGTCCCTCGAGGGCCGTAGCTCCATCATCCGGTTCGCTGATGTAGACGATGGGCGCCCGGTTTGACACGCTGAAGGTGGCCGATTCGCCCTGGCCGCGGTTGAAGCCGTCGCTGGCCACCACGCGAACCTTGGCCTGGCTGCTTCCGCCGAGCAGATCTGCCCTCAGGTTATGGCTGCCCGTATCGTCCGTCAGCCCGGCGAACCGCCAGGTCGAGCCGCCGTCCCGGCTGTAGTAGAGCGATATCTCGAGCGGGTCGCCGTCCGGGTCGCTGGCCGTCCACGCCACCGGGATGGTGGCGCCGGTGATGGAGGCACCCGCAGACGGCGAAGTGACCGTTACGACGGGGGAAGACTTGCTCACCTTGCGCTGGTCGAGGACCACGTCGCCGCTGCGCAACTGGAGGGTGGCGAGGTCATCGTCCTGCACGATCGTCACGGCGAAGAAGCCGGTGTCCAGTGCCTGGGCCCTCCCGTTGGAATCGGTAGCGTTGAATTGCGGGAAGACCCCGGTGCGCGCCAGTTCGGCATCCGCAGCGTCCAACTGCACGAGCCAGTAGCCGGTCGCGAAGCTGGCGCTGATCCGCCCTTGATCGCCCAGCGGGTCGATCGAAGTGATCGTTCCTGACGTCCCGCCGCTGCCGATCTCGCCTGTCACGTGAATGCGCTGCCCGGTCACTGCGCGTGGCGCCGCGCGTGGGGCCGGTGCGGACGCCTTCCCCTCGGCGGCCGCGACCACTGCGCCCGGGGCCGGCAGCCCCATCATCGAATAGACCAGCTGGGCGTGCCCGATATCGAGAGGTTCGAAGTACGCGTTGTCGCCGTGTACCGCGCAGGCGTAAGACATGAGCGCCTTGCCGCGCTTGACCCACGCAGCTGAAGCCGGATCGGCTCTGAGGTCGGGCCGGTACTGCACGCCGGTGAATGGGTTCACCACAGGCTCGCTGACCCCCGGCGAGCGGTAGAGCACGAGGGAGGGTTCCCAGGTGACGCCGTCCTGACCGCAGTAGCCGCCGGATAGCTCGTCGTACCTGGAGTGACTGATGTTATCGCCTGCCGAGTTGCTGGCAGTGAAGCCCACCAGCCCCAGGATGTGTCCGACCTCGTGGGGAAAGGTGGAGGCGAAGTTGGTGTTGGCTTTGCCCCAGCCGACATACATCGGAATCTCGATGTCGCACTCTTCCGCCAGGCCCAACAGGCTGAGCGGCGTACCGATGATGTCGCAGATGGCCTCGAGTGGGCCCAGCACCAGGGTGTTGGCCAGCGCGGAGAGATCGCCCCAGAACGCGAAGCCCTGGGCGCCCGTCGGCGCCACCGCCTCCTGCACCGCGCCGAAGGCGACGACCGGATCGGGCCCCTCGTGCATGGTCCCCTGCACGAGGGTTCGCATGCGGTCCATTTGCTGTCCATAGACGTACAGGCTCACGGGGTTGCTGAGGGAGAGGGTCGTGCCCGGCGGAAGCTCGATGGTCCCCCCGGGGAGGACGATGTCCATCTTGCCGTTCGGCATGATGCGCTCGCGGTACTCCAGCTCCTGGGTGATGACATTCGTGACCATCGCACCATATTGGTTGGCCGTGATGTCGCTGCGGAGGATGGGCACCAGCAGTACGGGGAGGTTGACGTTGCGCTGAAACTCGAAAGTCGCGGTCCCCCCGCCCACTTCGTACCCTCTCCGCTTCAAACGCGCCGTGAACTGCAGAGCTCCCTCGCTCCAGCCTGGCACCACAGGAGTTTGATCGGGCACCGTGATCCACGACGCCAGGTCGTCGTCGGTGACATCCTCCGCATCACCGCGGACCTGCAGGCGTTTCTCTACCGGCCACTCGTAAGAGACGGTGGAGCCACTGCTGGGGTCTGTCAGCGTGATGGCTACCGTGTCGATCTCGGCCCATTCGTTCCAGCGCATATACAGGCCGGACGATGTCACGGGGTAGATCTCGAGCAGGGTCGGCCGCGAGGCGATGAGCGGATAAGTGGGTATGCCCTGGTTCACCTTGAAGTCGCCGAACTGCAGGGCGTGGAAACGGTAGGCGTCCCGTTCGGCGGTCGCTTCGGCGCAGCCGGTCACGTGCTGCCGGAGGCGGACGAATCCATAGCCGGGCGGCGTCGTGGTATCGGTGGGCTGAATGATCGTCCTCACCTCCGTCGGGGTGGCCGCCAACGGGCGGCGCGCGGTTCCGTTGCCCAGCTGCACGGTCACCGCGCCCGGTTCGATGTTCGTGCCCGTGACCGTGATCTCCATGCCGGCATTGCCGCCGAGCGGCGTGAAGCGCTGCAGGGTTGGCACGGCGCAGAATGCCCGCTGCAGCGTGCCGCCGCTGCCCGTGCTGCCGAAAACGACCGTTTCGCCGCGCGAACGCACGGCCACGTCACCGCTGAGCGTCTCGCGACCTATTCGGACCACAATCGTGGTGGGGGACGCGCTTCGGATCTCGACCGGCGTGCCGCCGATGGTGACCTCCAGGTCGGCAGGATCGGAGCTGAAGCCCGTGCCGGTGATCGTCACGTCGGTTCCCGCGCTTCCCACGCGCGGGCTTACCCCACTGAGAGAGGGGATCACTGTGCCGAGGGGCGGCAGGTAGGAGGAGCGTACGCTGAGCCCACCGGCAGGGTTGTGACTGAACCAGAGCTCGCCCGCCGCATCGACCGCCAGGTCGCTCACCGTCGAGCTGCGCAGCCCGGAGTTCGTGGGATAGTAGATGTGCCAGGCGCCCCCGCGGCGGACCGCGCTGCCGGCCCACACGTTGCCGTCGTTGTCGACGGTCAGGGGGAGCGGGGCCTGCAGATAGGGCTCGTCGTCGAACGTCTGGAACATGCCGGAGGAGTCGGTGATCGCGACGCCGTCGTTCGTGCTCACCGCAACCGTGCCGTCGCGGGCGACGGCGACGTCGTAGATCGGGCCGGATGGCAGATACACCTCGGGGCCGATGACGCTGAACTCGCCGTCATGCAGCCGCGCGAGGCCGCTGGCAGTGCCAATCCACAGGTCGCCCTCAGCGTCGCGCCACAGCGCATAGATGTAGGTGTCGGGCAGCGGCGAGTTGGTTTCGGTCAGCGTGAAGACAAAGCGCTCGCGGTCGAACAGGGTGAGTCCGCCGGGCGAGCCGATCCAAAGGCGTCCGTCGCCATCCTCGGCCAGGGCGGTGATGGCGCCCGGCGCCGTGCCGGCGAAGTCGGGCAGACCCTGCAGGGCGCCGCCCGCGCCGTACAGGAAGAGCCCCGCGGAGGTGCCCACCCAAATACGGCCTCGGCGATCCGCCAGGACACCTGTCACGGCGTAGCCGGGCGTATCCGTGCGGGTCCAGGTGCGGCCGTCAGGCCCGAGGACCCAGAGGGCCTGCGCCCCGCCGGATTGGCCCGCCGCAAAGAGCCGGCCGCGCGCGATCCAGACGCCGCTGAAGGACCAGTCCTGCAGGTTCTCCGCGCGGTCCACCTGGTACCACCGCGGCGCATAGGTCACCAGCCGGCCGTTCGCATTGCCCGTCCAGATGCGCTCGTCCACCGCGCCCAGCGCTGTCACGCTGCTGTCCCATTGGTTGTCGTAGTTGTCCGGGTCGTCGTTGTAGACCAGGTCCCGGCTGCCCAGCGGCGCGTTCTCCCAGTTGAAGGACGCGGTGCCGGTGCCGGTCGTCAGGTTCGCGTAGGTGACCAGGCCGCCGCTCTCGCGGGTCTGATCGGTCACGCCCACCCAGATACGGCCGTCACCGTCGACCGCCACCTTGCCCGCTGCTGCGCCCACGGGGGGCGCGGTGAGCTGGGTCGCGACCGGCGTACCCGACGGGGAGCGCACCAGGCAGATGCCCTGCCCAACGTCGGACGGCGCGTCAGGTGCGGCTGCGGCCGCGACGGGTAAGGTCGGGGACACCAGCCACAGGTCGCCCTGCGTGTCGAAAGCGAGGTCGGTGACCTGTGTCAATCCGCTGCACAATGCGCCGCGATTGGTCTCGGTCCATGTGGACCCGCCGTATGTCCGGGTGTATTGTAGCTGCAGGATGACGTTGCTGGCCGCGGCAGCCCAGAGGTCGCCCTCCGCCCGGTGGGTCTGTGCCTGGATGGTGCGGCCCGCGAAGTCCTGGCGCCAGATGTTGGGGCCCGACGGCTGGTAGTCCATCCACTCGATCCCCTTCGCCTCGGTGCCCAGGAAGAACGCCACATCGGACGAGGGGTAGTACGGCTCCAACTCGATGGATCGGATACTCTGCGTGAGGTTGTAGTACTGGGAGGTGCTTTCCGTCCGGATCACCCAGGCCCCCTTATCGGTGGCGGCCCAGATGTGGTCCTCGGGCGAACGGTAGCGAACGTCGCGCACCTGCTTGGTGCCAAACACGCTGTCGGAGTACTGCACCCATGAGCCGTCGTACCTATGCGCGTACAGGCCATCTCCCGCCGTGCCGGCCAGGACCACCGGGCCTGCGCCCTCGATGGCCGATATCGCGGCGCCGGCCGCGGCTGGAAAGTCCCAACGGCCCTGGGGCATGCGCGGCCCGTCGCCCTGGCGGATCCGCATGATGGTGTCGAGTGGGCTGCTGCCGAGCGCGCCGCCGATCAGCAGGAGGCTGCGCGTGGCAGCGTGATACGCCATGCCGCCGCTGCCGGTGAAGTCGACCGGCGTGGGCAGGGTCCACAGCTCGGCGGTGAGGGGATCGAAGGCCAGCAGCGTCCTGTTGCTCGCAAGATAGATCAAGCCCGTGGCCGAGTCTTCGACGGCCGCGGCATAGGTCGTATAGGAGTCGGGCAGCGACGTGCCGGTCGTCTGGATTTTGTCTTCAGAGCCATCGGCCGTGAGCGTGACCTCGTAGATATTCCGGTCCAGGCCATCGGCATCGTTGTAGAGGCCGAAGAGGAAGATCTTGCCGGCAAGGGAGGAGTACACGCCGGGCGTCCCCACGCTCCCAACGGGCAGCTCCAGGTGCAGCAGCTCCAGGGTCCGGTATTGCGGCTCGACCGCCAGGACGGCCTGGGAGAATTCGCCGGACTCAAGCAGCCCGCCGAACAGGTAGATCAGCCCCAGCCCAGGATGGTAGACCACCGGCCCCGGCTCCATGGGCTTAGGCAGTAGATCTGCGATTTTCTCGATCATCCCGGCTGTGACCGCCGCGGCGTCGTCGCTGAAGTTCGTCCCGTTCTTGTCGCGGCCGCCGAAGAAGAAGGCGGTCTCGTTGACGGCGGCGTAGGCCGCGCCCGCGTAAGCGGGGCCCACGGAGGTTGCCTTGCCCAGCAAGGCTGTGGTGCCGGCTGCCAGGTCCAGCGAGAAGATCTCCTTATTGGCCGGGTCATCACCGCTGAAGATGAGCGCGGTGTTGGCGTCCGTGGCGGTGACCGCAGCCCCGCGCATCGCGTAGGGCAGGGCGGCGAAGTCCGACTCGATCAGCGGCACGGCCGGCCGGGCGGGCGACACAGGGCCGCCGAAAGACAATGTGCCATGTATCGTGCCGTCGAAGCCGCCGATCGGGTCCAGCAGATCTCCGGTCAGGTGCCAGTTGGCCACCAGGCCGGGCAGCGGTTCATCCAGCCGCACGTGCATATCGCGGCGAATATCGTCCTGGCTGCGCACAACGTTCCAGATGCGCACTTCGGCGATAGAGCCGGTGAACGGATACGCGCCGCCCCCGCCCGGATTGGCTCCGATGTACACGCCCGCAGTGCCGGAAGGCGCCGGACCGGCGGTCCGCGTCGCGTCCAGCTCGCCGTTGACGTAGATGTCAGTACCTTGCCCCGGCTGCCAGGTGACGGCCACGTGGGTCCATACGTTCGCGGGAACGACAGTCACGCCATCCACCGAGTTGGAGCTGCCGGAGTAGAAGCGCACCGCATTGCTGCAAAAGCCCAGCCAGTAACCGGCGGTGTAGTTCTGTCCGACGACGGTCTCGCAGTTGAGCCCGTTTCGTCGCACCCAGGCTTCGATCGTGAGCTGCTCCTGAGGCCGGAGCGCAGGGTCGTAGGGGACCTCGACCCAATTGGCTCCGCTGAGATAGAGGGACTTGAGTGCGACCGCATCCGCCTGTTCCGGGCCGGCTGGATCGATCGTCGGTGCGGCGGCGGGCGAAACGGGTTCGGGAGCTTGTGCGAGGATTGTCCGTGTGTGAGTGACCGGGGCGCCTTCCGCCGCCTCCGGAGCGAGTGCGAGCGCTGGCTGGGGAGCCAGGCAGACGATGAGGGCGACGACAAAGAACAGATGACGGACGAGATGCGCGCGGGCGGACATGCGAGCCTCCCTCTGTTGTCGTCATGCGGCTATGATGATTGGGCACTCCCAACATACGCCCACTTGGCCCAAATGTCAATATGCCTTGTCAGAACCCTCTGGTCGGCTTTTCACCGGCGGGCGCAGACCGTCAGGAGCGTATCGGTCATGACCGCGCCGGGCCGGAAGATCGAGAGGTGGAGCAAGAGGGTTTTTGCCTTGCCAGGCCGGGAGAACCTACAGCCAGGTGACCAGCTGCGCCGCCGTATCCAGCACCAGGTCGGCCTCGGCGAAGTCGCGGTCCTCGCCGAAGCCGGAGCGGACGCCGACCGCCAGCGCACCCGCGGCCTTACCCGAGCGGATGTCCACCCCTGTGTCACCCACCATGATGCACTGCTCGGGCAGGACGCCCAGTTGCTGTGCGGCGAGGCGCACGGGCATGGGGTGCGGCTTCATGCGACCGGTATCCTCGCGCGTGACGACCGCACCGACGAAGGACTGCAGTCCGCTGCACTGGAGGATCGTCAGCGCCTCGTCGCGGTCACGGCTGGTGACCACGCCCAACAGGTAGCCGCGGCTGCGCAGCACGCGCAGCGCTTCGACCGTACCCTCGACAGGTTCCGCGCACGGCGCATCCATCTGGCCGGTCGCGCGCTGCACCCAGCGGCGCAGACGATAGGCCGCCGTGTCCAGCTTGACCCGGTCCATCAGCGTGATTGCCAGGTTGACCGGGCCTTCCAGCGCCATCACGCCGCGGCGCGCCAGTGCTGTCCCGCGCTCTGCGGACATCAGGGCGGGCGAGAGGGACAGTCGGTTCGAGATGGATCGCGCCAGCGCGTCGTCCGTCTCCACCAACGTCCCGTCGATGTCGAACAGGACCGCCGCGATCGAGCGCTTCTGCACCAGCTCTCCCCACAGCTGCCGGCGGTCGGGCGTCTCGGGTTCGGCGAAGGGCTCCTGGTCGAAGATCTTGCGGAGCGCGTAGCCGCCCAGCGTCCGGGCGCCCGCAATGGTGGGCGCCGCGAGCAGGATGCCCAGAATCCCGCCCAATGCACTGCCGGCCAACGCACCGACGATCACGATGGCAGGATGCAGCCGGATGCGCGCGCCGACCACCCGCGGGAGCAGGTAGAGGTTCTCAACCTGCTGAACTGCGATGTAGACGAGCGCCACCAGCAGGGCGAACCACAGGTTGGGAATCGGCAGCCAGGACGAACCCAGCACGAGCGCGATGGCAACGCCGGGGATGGCGGCAAGCACCGGGCCGATGGATGGGACAAACTCGAAGAGCGCGGAGATGAGGCCCAGGATCGTCGCGTTGCGCACGCCGAGTATGGCCATGAGGATCCAGACCACTACGCCGACGATGAGTCCCAGCATCAACTGCCCGCGCACGAAGGCATCCCAGATCTGGGTGAGCTCGCGCCAGAGCCGCCCCAACTCGGGCCGCCAGATATCGGGCACACGCGTCGCGACGAATCGGGCAGCCCGCGGGCCGTCACGCACGGCATAGAAGGCCACGACAAGGATGAAGAAGAACCAGATGATGCCGCTGACCGCGCCGCGTAGGACGGTCGTCAGGCCGCTGGCGAAAGGCGTCAGCAGGTTTGGCAGGTTCGAGATTGCGTTGATGTCCTCGCCCACCATGCTGCGCAGCCACTGGTTGATCGGCTGGTAG
Organism: uncultured Anaerolineales bacterium; assembly: GCA_964566325.1. Classification (GTDB taxonomy): domain Bacteria; phylum Chloroflexota; class Anaerolineae; order CG2-30-64-16; family CG2-30-64-16; genus JALOOB01. The sequence continues at coordinate 3,388 of CAZMIS010000063.1, read as the reverse complement.
AAGGGTCCCAGGTTGATGACCAGGCTCGGGGTGATCTCGATCGGCTCGGGCGTGGCGCGGACCAGTTCGGTGATGACGCGGGTCAGGGTGTTCGCGAAGGCGTTGACCGCGTTCATGAACCACGGCGCGGCCGCAGCCGGCACCGTCAGCACGAGGAGAACGATGATCAGCTCCGTCAGGCCGACGGCCGCAGTGCGTGACCAGCCCGTGTTGCGCTGAACCCAGGGCACCGGTACGGAGATCAGGTAGGCCAGAACGAAGGCGATGATGAGCGGTGGGATGATGACCGCGACGCGAAACAGCAGGTACACCGTGCCGATCAGGAGCGCGATGAGGACCAGCTGCTTGGTGAACGGCGACCAGCGGGTTCCCGAATCCATGGCCGCATCTTACCACAGAGTGCAAGCGGACCAAAGACGGCGAGAAACTTAAAGAAGGACCGCCACAGGCTGCCCTGTGGCGGTCGTGCAGAGACGTTGCATGCAACGTCTCTACGGCACCAGGCCCACCTCGGCGAGGGGCCAGTAGCGCACCATCGCCTTGCCGATCAACTGCTCCAGCGCCACAGGCCCGAAGATGCGCGAGTCGCGGCTGGCAGAGCGATTGTCGCCCATGACGAATACGTGCAGCGGCGGAATCACCCAGGAACGGCCACCGCCCTGCGTCACCTGGTCCAGGTAGGGCTCATCGAGCGGGACGCCGTCGATGTAGACGCGGCCATCTGCGATCGTCACCCGTTCACCCGCCAGGCCGACCACGCGCTTGATGAGCAACTCGGGGCTGCCGCCCGGGTCACGCAGCACCACGACGTCGCCCCGCCGGGGACCGTGGAAGTGATAGCTGAGCTTCTCGATGACCAGCCGTTCGTTGGTGTGCAGGCTGGGTTCCATGCTCTGGCCGTAGACGCGCGTGCCCTGGGCCAGGAACACGTGGATCAGCAGGGCGATCACGATGGCGGGAACGAGGGTTCCCGCCAGCTCGCGCAGCATCGCTCCGATCCACGAACCGGAGCCTTCTTGTGGCTTGGGCGCTTCCCCGGAAGGAAGCGCCGGTTGCTCTTCGCTCATCGCCCGCTCGTCTGCCTGGATTAGCGACGACCCCGGTCGCCGCCGCCGCGGTTGCGGTCGAAACCGCCGCGGTCGCCACCGCGCGATCCGCCCGAAGGCCGGCCGCCGGCGTTGCCGCGATCGCGCTCGCGCGCTTCTTCAGCGGTCCAACCCTCGAGGACGGCCTGGCGGCTCAGCCGGATCTTCCCGGCCGGGTCGATGTCCGTCACCATCACGGTGATCTCGTCGCCCATCTGGACGACCTCTTCGACGCTCGGCACCCGGTAATCGGCCAGCTGGGATATGTGTACCATACCATCCTGCCCGGGCGCAATTTCGACGAATGCCCCGTAGGACTCGATGCGCACGACCTTGCCCGTGTAGATGCGGCCGATCTTGATCTCTTCCGTCATCCGCTCGATCTCGGCCACGGCCAGTTCTGCGCCGGTGCCTTCCGCGCCGGAGACGAAGACCGAGCCGTCGTCCTCGATGTCGATCTTGACGCTGTACTGCTCCTGCAGGGAGCGGATCATCTTGCCGCCGGGGCCGATCACCTTGCCGATCTTCTCCGGATCGATGTGGACCGTCAGGATGCGCGGGGCATGGACCGACAGGCTCTTGCGTGCCTGCGGCAGCGCCTCGAGCATCTTGCCCAGGATGAACAGCCGGCCGGTGCGCGCCTGCGCCAGGGCCTCTTCCATGATCTTGTAGGTCAGGCCATGGATCTTGATGTCCATCTGCAGCGCGGTAATGCCGTGCTCGGTGCCCGCGACCTTGAAGTCCATGTCGCCGAGATGATCTTCCATGCCCTGGATGTCGCTCAGGATGGCGTAGCGCAGCGTGTCGGCGTTAACATCACCGTCGGTCACCAGGCCCATCGCGATGCCCGCCACGGGCGCCTTGATCGGCACGCCGGCATCCATCAGAGCGAGGGTGCTGCCGCAGACGGACGCCATGGAGGTCGATCCGTTGGAGGACAACGCCTCGGAGACCAGGCGCAACGTGTACGCGAAGGACTCCTGCGCGGGGATCATGGGTTCCAGCGCGCGCTCGGCCAGCGCGCCGTGCCCGATCTCGCGGCGCTTCGGTCCGCGGTTCGGGGCCACTTCGCCGGTCGAGAAGGGCGGGAAGTTGTAGTGGTGCATGTAGCGCTTGGATTCTTCGAGCGCAAGCGTGTCGAGCTTCTGCGCGTCGCCGGGCGTGCCCAACGTCGCGACGGTGAGCACCTGGGTCTCGCCGCGGGTGAAGAGGCCGCTGCCGTGCACGCGCGGCAGAACGCCCACCTCGCACGTGATCGGCCGGATCTCGGTGCTGGTGCGCTCGTCCGGGCGAATGCCCTTGCCGAGGATGCGCCCGCGGACGACCTTCTTCTCGACTGCCTCGAACGCTGCGGTCAGCGCCTTGGGCTCGTAGGTCTCGCCCAGCGCGGCCGTCATCTCCAGGCGCAGCGCCTTCATGGCTGCGGACTGCTCCTGCTTCTTCAACGACTGGGCGAGGATCTCTTCTACCCGCCCGCCGAGCCACGCCGCGGCCGCTTCTTGCACCGCAGGGTCGCCGAGGAAGGAGACGTACTCGAACTTCGCCTTGCCCAGCTCCGCACGCATGCGCTCCTGCAGGTCGATGATGGGCTGCATGGCCTCGTGGCCCAGGCGCAGCGCCTCGAGCATGACATCTTCCGGCAGCTCGTCTGCGCCGGCCTCGACCATCAGGATCGCGTCGCGGGTGCCGGCCATGCGCAGGTCCAGCGTGGAGGCAGCCATCTGCTCCACCGTCGGGTTAATGACGAAGCCGCCGTCGATGAAGCCGACGCGCACTGCGCCGATCGGGCCTTCCCAGGGGATGTCCGAGATATGGACGGCCGCACTGGCGCCGATGATGCCCAGGATGTCGAGGTGCAGCTCGGGATCGCGCGCCAGGGCAGTCACGATCACCTGGACCTCGTTCATGAAGCCCTTGGGGAAGAGCGGCCGCAGCGGGCGGTCGATGAGCCGGCTGATCAGGATGGCCTGATCGCTCAGGCGTCCCTCACGGCGCTGGAAGCTGCCGGGGATGCGCCCGGCCGCGTAGAGGCGCTCCTCGAAATCGACGCTGAGCGGGAAGAAATCGACGCCCTCGCGCGGCTGGGCGGATGTCGCTGTGGCCAGCAACACGGAGTCGCCCGAACGGACGGTGACGGAGCCGGCGGCCAGCTTGGCCAGCGTGCCGGTTTCAAGGATGATCTCACGATCACCGATCTTGGCTGAATAGGAATACTGTTGCATGAACTCCCTGTAACCTCTCTCCTGCCTGCGGCAGGATGAACCGCAGTGCGCACTTGCACCTGCATGAAAGGCCGGACAGGT
>CAZMIS010000062.1:0-13889 GCA_964566325.1 uncultured Anaerolineales bacterium | reverse complement strand
GTCGCCACGTCACGCTGGCAGGTGAGGACACTGGCCCGGCGGCGGGGCCGCTACACGCTCGGCCCGATCACCCTGAGCAGCGGCGATCCCCTGGGCATCTTTCGTTTCACCCGCGAGCTGCCGGGAACCAGTTCCCTTGTCATCACGCCGCTTGCCGTCGATCTGCCCGGGTTCAGCCCGCCCATCGGCTATCTGCCCGGCGGCGAATCGATCCACCGGCGCACGCCCTACGTTACCTCGAGCGTGTCCGGCATCCGCGACTACTACCCCGGCGACAGCCTGAACCGCATCCACTGGGCCTCGACTGCGCGCACCGGCCGGCTCATCTCGAAGGAGTTCGAGCTCGACCCGTTGGCCGACGTCTGGATATTCCTGGACATGTTCGAGGACGCGCACGCCGAGACGCCCTGGCAGGAGCAGGAGGAGGACACGGTTCTGCCGTGGCTGACGCAGCGCGTGCCCAAGGCGGAGCTGCCTCCGAGCACGGTCGAGTACTCGGTGTCGATCGCAGCGTCGCTGGCGCAGCACTTCCTGCAGGTCGACCGGGAGGTCGGTTTCCTGAGCTACGCCAGGACGCGCGAGATGGTTCAGCCGGACCGGGGCGAGCGCCAGTTGACCCGGCTTCAGGAGATCCTCGCCGTGATCCAGGCGCGCGGGCGCCTGCCGATTGCGGAAGCGCTGGCCATCGACGGCGCATCGTTGGCGAGGCACACGACCCTGATCGTGATCACACCGTCCGTCGATCCCCGCTGGGTCACCGTGCTTCGCAGCCTGCGCGCGCGGGGGGTTCATGGGGTGGCGGTGCTGCTGGCAGCGCGCACCTTCGGCCCCGCGCCGGACTGGGCGCCGGTGCTCGCGGACGTGCAGGCGAGCGGCCTGCCCGCCTACCTGGTGCAGAACGGCGATGACCTGGCCGAGGCGCTCGGCCGGTATGCCAGCGGGGTGGGCCCGCGAACGACCATCATGCGCTGAGGGAGAGATCGTGAAGAGAGACTTCGGCCGGCTTCTGTCTGTCGTCGCCGCGTTTGTGATGGCCGCGGCGCTCTGGGGCGCCTCCGGGCCTGCGGCGAGTGCTGGCCCGGCGCGGGACTCGGCCGTGCTACCGGCCCACCCGGCGGCGTGGGATGCGCCCCACGTGCCGGGCCAGCTGCTGGTGAGCGTCCCGCCGGGCGGCGAGGCCAGGCTGCGGAGCGCTGGCGTCAGCGTGATCCGGTCCATTCCCGAGCTCGGGCTCGCGCTGGTCAGCGTTTCGCCGCGCAGTTCTCTGTCGCAGGCCGCGTCCTTGCTCGAGGACCAGGGGGCGATCGAGTGGGCCGAGCCGAACTACACCTTCGAGCCCGATTTCGTTCCCAACGACCCGCGCTATGCGCAGTACCAGGCGGCCTATCTCGCCCGCATCAAAGCCGAGGCCGCGTGGGACGTGACCACCGGCCGCAGCTCGGTCGTCGTTGCGATCCTCGACACCGGCGTGAACCTCCTGCACGAGGACCTGGCGCATGCAGCGTGGGTCAACCCCGGTGAGATCCCAGACAACGGCGTGGACGACGACGCGAACGGATTCATCGACGACATCAACGGCTGGGATTTCGCCGCGGGTGACAACCAACTGACGGACGACCACGGCCACGGCACGCATGTGGCGGGCATCGTGGCCGCACGGATCAACAACGGGAAGGGGATTGCCGGGCTGGCGGGCAGCGCCAAGATCATGCCCGTGGACGTGTTCATGGGCGGCATCGGCGCGTATGAGGACCTGATCCGCGCGATCCTTTATGCCACGGACAACGGTGCGCGCGTCATCAACATGAGCTTGGGCGCGAGCAGCTACAGCCGGGGCGAGGAGATGGCGGTCAACTATGCGGTCGAGCGCGGGGTCGTGGTCGTCGCAGCCTCGGGGAACACGGGCCTGGTCCAGATGCACTACCCGGCCGCGCACGAGGCGGTGATCGCGGTCGCCGCGACGACCTCGGACGACGTGCTGGCGTCCTATTCGACGCGCGGCAGCTGGGTCGACGTGGCCGCGCCGGGCTCCAACATCTATTCCCTCTCGGCGGGCGGCGGCTATCGCTACTCGAGCGGCACCAGCATGGCGACGCCGCACGTGTCCGCGCTGGCCGCGTTGATCTTTTCGTACAATCCGCTGCTGCGTCCGCCCGAGGTGCGCCGGATGATCGAGGAAGGCGCGGACGACCTGGGACCGATAGGCCGCGACATCTACTACGGCGTCGGGCGCATCAATGCGGCGCGGTCGCTCGCGCTCGCGGGCGCAACCGTGCCCAGTCGCCCCCTGGACGTGGACCCGCTGTTCTGCACGGAGCTTCTCGAGAACGGGGGCTTCGAGGCGGGCCTGGCGGGTTGGCAGGCGTCCGGCGACGTGGCGCTCGATGGGGAGTGGATCCACAGCGGTGAGGCCTCAGCGTATTTCCCGGGCGGGGTGGGGTCGCGGGGGACGCTGACGCAGACGGTGACGATTCCGCCCGACGCGGTGGGAGCTCTGCTCTGGTTTGCCTACCGGATCGATCCGATAGACACCGGCTACGGCATTTCGCCGGATGTTCCGTTCGACGACCTGTTCACCGTGTGGTGGCGCACGCCCGACGGGCAGCACCTGGAGGACCTGCTGCGCTTAGGCAACACGGCCGACACCGTCCAGGGCGGCCTGCAGTGGGATCGCTACATCTACCGCCTTCAGGCCGCTGACCTGCGGCCGCTGAGCGACCTCGGCGAGGTGGCGCTGGTGTTCGAGGCTCAGAACGACGACGACGAGCTGCCCACCAACGTCTGGCTCGACAGCGTGCGCTTCTGCGTCGCGCCCGATCTGCCCCATAAGCACTTCTTGCCGGCGGTTCTGCGGTGATCCAACCGCAGAGCAAAGACCTCCGAGCTCACGCCAGGGGCAGCCTGGCACGACCTCGGAGGTCATCACCGCTTAATCTTCAATCTTCAATCCGTAATCTTCAATCGTATCCACCCACTCCCGCAGAAACTGCGCGGTCGACTCGAACGCGAGATCGTCCCAGGGCACCTCGTCGCGGCCGAACCAGCGGGCCTCGCTCGCATCGTCCGACGGCGTAGGGGAGCCCGCGGTCGCCTCGGCCCGGTAGAGCAGGAGGATGCCCCGGCGCTCGGCCCACCCCGCAAGCGGCGCTACGGCCCACAGGCGGATCACCCGGGCTTCGACCCCGGTCTCCTCGCGGATCTCGCGGACCACGGCTTCCTCGGGCAGCTCGTCCGCGTCCATGTAGCCCGCGGGCAGCGCCCAGTAGCCGATGCGCGGGATCGCGGCGCGGCGCACGAGAAGCACGCGCTGCCCGTCATCCACCAGGCCGCCCACCGCCACCTTCGGCTCCTCGAAATGGATGAAGCCGCAGTAGCGGCAGAAGCGCCTCGTTCGGCCGAACTTCTCGCCCTCGCTCAACGGCGCGCTGCAATGGGGACAGAACACGTAGGGCTGGCGGCGCGGCGCGCTCATCGCCGGTGCTCCTCCACCGCCTGCCGGATCGCGCGCAGGTTGGAGAACGGGGCGTTGACCGGCGCAACACAGCCGGAGGAGACGATGAGCCGCCGGCCGCCGGTCTGTTCGACTGCCTGGCGCACCAGGCTGCGCAAACTGTCGGGGTCGCCTCGCAGGATGTCGTCCCAATGCTCCAGCCCGCCGCACACCGCGCCACCGAATCGCAGCGCACCCTCGGCCAGCGACGGCCCGGACTCGCGATCGTGCCAGTTCAGCGCGTGCTCGCCGTAGTGCGCGACGAGGTCGAACATCCCCGCCCGGCCGTGCAGGTGGACCATGTTGAACCAGCAGTCCGCGACGGCCGCGAGGACGCGGCGATCGTACGGCTCGCCGAAGGCCCGATACTCCGCCTCGGTCAGCAGGCCGGAGTTGGCCATCTGCACCGCGTAGTAAATCCCGGCGATGCCCGTGGCCTTGGCCGCCTCGACGAAGCGCAGCGTGCTCTGCGTGATGGTCTCCAGGCCGGCCCGAACCAGCTCAGGCGCCTCCCGGAGGTGCGAGATCAGCCGCTCGCTCCCGGCGAGGTTCTTGGCCTGAGCCAGCGGGCTGAAGACCGTCTGGATGAAGGGCAGGTCGTCGCCCGCGCCGTCCCGGATGCGGCGGAGGCAGTCGATCTGGCCGCCGAGCGCACCCTGCGCACAGTCGAGCACAGGCAGACGTTCCCACCCCTTCGGATCCGTAATGACGCGGCGGACGTACTCGCGATTGCCTTCATCCCCGCCCACCCAGCGGTCCTGCGCGCCCCAGTCGACCAGGCAGAAGCTGCTGGCAGGTGACACCTTGATAAAGTCCCAATCCCACGTCGCCTGCCACATCAGCGTGGCCCAGGCGAGATCGGCCGGCCGCTGGTCATCGCCGGGAAAGTGACGCCACAGCGCGACCGCAGGCCGGTCGACCGGCTCGCCGGCAAAGGTCGCCAGGAGCCGTTCCCGGCGCGTCATTGCAGTCATGGTTTATCCCCCAAATATCAGGCGCCACAGCCGAGGGCCGAAGAGCGCGATCCCCACGGCGACGGAGGCCAACGCGCAGATCAGCACCGCGGCCGCGCCTGCGTCCTTGGCCAGCTTGGCCGTCGGATGAAAGCGCTGTGTCAGCAGATCGACGACGAACTCGATGGCGGTGTTGAGCATCTCGGCGGCCAGCACCATGCCGATGCAGACCGCGACGATCGCCCACTCGACCGCTGTGATGCGAAAGAGGATGCCGGCCGCGATCACGCCCACGGCCACGAGGAGCTCGACGCGCATGTTGCGCTGCGTGCGCAGGCCCTGTGCAATGCCCTGGAAAGCGTACGTGAAGCTCTTAAGGAAGGCCCGCAAGGATGGCCTCTTGTCTGGCCCACATGATGGCCTCTTCCTCCGGCTCGCCATGGTCGTAGCCCAGCAGATGCAGCGCGCCGTGGACTGCCAGGAGCCGCAGCTCATCGCGCACGCTCCGCTGCAAGGCGGCGGCCTGGCGCTCGGTGAACGGGAAGGCGATGATGATGTCGCCCAGGTAGGCCGACATTTCAGGCGCGGTGACGAATCCAGGGGTCGGTTCCTGTGCGGCGAAGGAGAGGACATCCGTGGGGCCGGGCGAGCCGCGGTACTGCTCGTTCAGTGCGGCCACTTCCTCGTCCGTGGTCACGACGAGTGTGACCTCGCCGTCCACCCGCTCGGCGAGCAGGGTGGCGCGCACGGCCGCCGCGAGGTCCTTCGGTTCGACGTGAGGGCTGAATGCCTCGTCGACCTCGACGAGGATCGTCTCTTCGGCCGGATCAGAAGGCTGATTCGGCTCCGTTGCCTGAGTCTGCGATGACATTGTTCGCCTCATCCTCGATGTCGCTCGGGCCGGCTGCCGTGCCCGGGTCGGTCTGCACCACGATGGCGGGCGCGGCCGCGGGCGCATCGTCTGCCGGCTTCGGCTGGCCGGGATATGCGACGCGCGGATGGTGCAGGCCGCGCAGCACATCCGTGAATGCGCGGCGGATGGTGGCCAGGTCCGTCATGGTCAGGGGCGAGTCGTCCAGTTGGCCGCTCAGCAGGCGCGACTGGATGCTCTCCGCCACGATCTTCTCCAATTCCTCAATCGATGCGGGCCGCCGCGCCCGCACGGTCGCCTCTGCGCTGTCGGCTAGCATGGTGATCGCGGTCTCCCGGCCCTGCGGTCTGGGACCCGGTTACTGGAACAGCGTCTTGTCCACCTCGTCGGGTGACGCTGCCTGCTGCGTCGCCTGGTGGTAGAAGTAGGAGACGAGCATCGTACCCTGGTGCTCCGGAATGAAGTCGATGATGCGCTTCGGAAGCCGGTACTTGCGAGCCAGGTCCATGCCATCCTTGACGTGCGTCACGATGATCTGCGCGCTGGTGTAAGGGTCCAGCCGCGCATGCGGATCCATCCCCTCGGTGCGATTCTCCACGAAGAAGTAGGGGCGGATCGTCTTGCCGACGTCGTGGTAGTACGCGCCGACGCGGGTCAGCAGGGCATCGGCCCCGATGGCCTCGGCCGCGCGCTCGGACATGTTGGCGACGATGAGCGTGTGGTGATAGGTGCCCGGCGCCTTGAGCAGGAGCTGGCGCAGGAGCGGATGGGTCGGCCGGGAGAGCTCGAGGAGCTGCAGGGAGGTGACGATGCCGAACAAGGCGCTCAGCACGTATAGCCCGACGACCGTGATCATGACCGCGATCAGGGCGTTGCCGACCGCAGCACTGCTCAGCTCTGCCAGCCCGCGCCAGTCCCATCGCCCGGACAGGAGCCGGAACGCGGCCACAGAAGCCAGGTTCGCCAGTGCGATGACCAGCACGCCCCACGCGAAGCTGGTCAGACGCTCTCCCCGGCGCACCTGGAGCATGCCAGCTACCGACCCAACGAAGGCATACGTCATCAACTCCACGCTGCCCCCGGTCAGGTAGCCGATCGCCAGCGTGAAGAAGGCCGTGGCCAGCAGTGCGATGCGCGGGTTGAGCGCGATGGAGAGCAGAATCGACAGCGCGGCGTAGGGAAACAGATAGGGCACTACGGTGCGCACCGGAATGGCGATCTTGGCGACGAGCAGGAAGGTGGCCAGCACAGAGACGAGCAGCAACATTTCCCGGGTGTTCAGCCACAGCTGCGGCTCCATGCGCCACAGGTAGAAGACGAAGATCGCCGTGAGGAGCAGGACGAAGGCCGCTGCCGTCCGGAAGTCCTGCCACGACCAGGTGCGCTGCTGCAGGCCCAACGCCTGGAGAGCTTCGACGTCGAGGTCGCTGACGATGTCGCCCGCGCGCAGGATCACCTCGTTCTGCTCGAATGCCTGCGTGACCGGCTCCACGGACTCACGCGCGGCCTCGCGTCGCTGCTCCGTGCGTTCCGCGTTGTAGAAGCTGTTCGGAACGAGCAGATCCTGGACGACTTCGCTGACGATGGTCGCATCTTCCTCCGCGAAATCGAGCCGGACGCGGGCCGGCACCTTGCGCCGCTCGTCTGCCAGGTTGTTCTCCCGGATCTCCTCGCGCATGGTGCGTTCCAGCACGGACAGGATCTCCGTCGCCACGCGGTCCCAGGCGGGCCCGGGCAGGGTGATGATGCGCGCAATGACCGCGTCGGGCAGATCCAGACTGCTGATGGCCCTGAGCGATGCGGCCTTCGCGATCTCGTCCGCGAAGCTGTCCGCCCGAACGGTGTTGATGTACTCGACGACCTGCGAGGCGAGCGTCAGTAGCTGGCGGCCGACGCGCGCCTGGGGCGGGTCGTACACCTCGCCGACCGCTGCGGCCGCCATGGCCCGTCGCTGCGCGGTTTGGACTTCACTGACGTAGGTAACCTGGCGCGGGGCGACGACGTCACTGGATGCGACGTCGCCCACCCCGAGCATGACCTGGCCGCTCAGCGGCAGATGGGCGACGAAGATGACGGCCACGAACGCAGCCAGCCCGAGCCAGAGGCTCAGGACGCGCAGCCGGGCGCTCCAGGGGATGTCCTCACCCTGGAAAGGGCGGCCAAGGCGCACTGAGACCTGTGGATCGGGCGAGAGCTCTGCCATCGGGAGGTTCGCTTTCCTATTGCGCCAGCAGCTCGCGCACGATCCGGCTGACGACTGCGCCGTCCGCGATGCCGTGCAGCTCCGCGGTGAGACGTTTCATGACAGGGCCCATGCCCTTGGGACCAGAAACGTCGAGCTCCGCGATGGCCACCGCGGCCCGGTCGCGTATCTCCGCCTCGCCGAGCTGGCGCGGCAGGTACTTCTCCAGGAAGGCGATCTCAGCCTCTTCGTTCGCGATCAGGTCGGTCCGGCCGCCCTTGGCGAACTCGGCTATGCTGTCGCGGCGCTGCTTCACCTGCTTAAGGATGATGTCCAGCACTTCGGCATCCGTCAGCGTCTTGTGCTCTGCGCCTGATACCTTGGCCTCCGTCAGGGCGGTCTTGACGGCCCGGATGGTCAGCTTGGCCACGCTGTTGCCGCTGCGCATGGCGTCCTTCAGTTCAGCATCGAGGCGTTCTTCGAGTGTCATTCTGTTTCTCCTAAAGCGGATCAGTTTCGCCAATGATGGCATCACCCTCGAGTGCGACGAGGCGTGTCGGAATGATACGATTGTGCAGGTCGACGCCGGCCCCCGCCGGGGCCACAACGCGCAGGTAGTTGTCCGTCAGGCCCGACCACCAGGCCGCCTGCGAGCCGGCGCGTCCGGCCGCGCGGTCCTCCCACAGAACCGGCCGCGTCCCACCGAGGAACGACCGGCGCACCTCTGCACCGATCTCGGCGTCCAGTGCGACCAGGGCGCGAACCCGGCGCTTACGCTCTTCTTCTGGCACATGCTCGCCGAAACGCGCGGCAGCCGTGCCCTCGCGCGGGGAGTACGGGAAGACGTGCATGTGGGCGAACCGGACGCGGCGCGCGAACGCCAGCGTCTGCCCGAACTCAGCCTCCCCCTCGCCCGGAAAGCCCACCATCAGGTCGGTCGTGACCACGAGTCCTGGAATGCGTTCCCGCGCCGCGGCGACCAGGTCCTCGAACCCGGCCACCCGGTTGCGGCGCGCCATGCGCCGCAGGATTGCCTCGCTGCCCGACTGCGCGGGCAGATGCAGGTGCGGCAGCAGCCGGCCGCCGGATTGACCCCAAAGCGCAAAGAAATCCGGCTGCAGGTCGAACGGCTCGAGCGACGAAAGCCGCAGCCGCGGCATGGCGGTGCGCTCCAGCAGCGCGACGACCAGCTGAGTCAGATCTGCGCCGAGATCCGAGCCGTACCCGCCCAGGTGCACGCCCGTGAGCACCGCCTCCTGGTAGCCCTCCGCGTGCAGCGCGGCCACCTCGGCCACCACCTCGTCGATCGTACGGCTGCGCTCGTCCCCCCGTGCCACGGTCACGATGCAGAACGTGCACCGGTTGCGGCAGCCGTCCTGCACCTTAATGAACGCGCGCGTGCGGCGTGCGTCGCCGCCCGGTGTGGCGGGCGCGCCTGCAGCAGCGGGCGCGAGGGGCCCCGACTCCGCGACAGGCTGCCCGGCCTCGATGGGGCTGGCCTCTACGAGGCTGGCCTCGATGAGGCGTAGCAGGCCGTCCTTCGCCGCGTTCCCGACGACCAGGGTGACGTTCGGCAGCCGGGCGACGGCTTCCCCTTCCAGGGTCGCGTAGCAGCCCGTGACGATGAGCCGTGCCTGCGGGTTGGCGCGGGCCAATTGGCGTGCGAGCTGGCGGCTCTGGCGCGCGGCCTCGCCCGTCACCGCACAGCTGTTAAGGATGCACAGGTCCGCCTCGGACGCCGACGACGCCACTTCGTGGCCGGCCCCGGTGAGCTGGCGGCCGAGCGCTGCCATCTCGGCGTAGTTCAGCCGGCAGCCCAGGGTTTGCAGGTAGACGCGCATGACGGCCGAAGTATAGCCCAAAGTGCCGCGCGGAGCAAGGATTTCTGAAACTAGCTGAGGTGGCCGGCCTGGCGCAGCCACTGCTCCGTCCGTCGCATGCCTTCTTCGAAGGTCACCGTGGGCGCGTAGCCGAGGCGCCCGACCGCGTGCGCGACGCTGAATTGGGAGGGGTTGAACCGGAAGTGCTGCGACCACCGTCCGACGGCCCCCCGGCGGAGCGCGCGCCGCGCCCAGCGCGCGGCGGGCAGGCGGGCCAACATGGCGACCGGCTGCGGCATCGTGCGGAGGGACGACAGGCCGAGCATCGCCGCGTAGGCCAGGTAAAACTGGCGATAGGTCACCGCGCGATCGTCGCACAGATTGAACGTCTCGCCGAGCGCGGCCGGCTCGGTGAGGGTCAGCCACAGGCCGCCGACGACGTTATCGATGTAGCCCGGCGTGACCAGCCCGTCGTCGCGGCCCAGCAGCACCAGGCGGCCCGCCCGAATCGTCTCGATGGGGCCCACCGTCCACGCGCCGCCGCGCGGTCCGTAGGTCGACGCGGGCCGCACGATGACGTGGGGCAGCCCTGATTCGCGCACCAGCGCCTCGGCCACGATCTTGCTGTCCGGGTAGGCCTGGCCGACGCGCGGGGTCGGTGCACGTTCGTCGATCAGCCTCGCCCGGTTCAGCCCGTAGACTGCGACGCTGCTGATGTAGACGATGCGCCCGACGCCGGCGGACCGGGCTGCGGCCAGCACGTTGGCCGTCCCGTCCACGTTGACCGCGTAGCCGGCCTCGGGCGACACGGCGGGCTCGCCCGTCCAGGCCGCCGCATGCACGATCGCGCGGCACCCCCGTGCGGCCTCCGCGAGGCGGTCGCGATCCGCCAGGCTCGCCCGAACCACCTCGATGCCGGCCTCGGCCGGCCCTGCAAGGGCGTCCGGCCGGCGCACCGTGCCCCGCACGGCCACGCCCCGCGCCAGCAGGTGCTCCGCGAGATGGCGTGCGATGAAGCCGTTCACGCCCGTGACGAGCACGGGGCCCGCGCCGGTCATGCTCATGCCGCTACACCCGGGGGCCGATCATGTTGATCGAGAATTCCGCGTAGCCCCAGCGCTCGGCCGCGGTATCCTTGCCCGAGGCCACGGCGATGATCTCCGCGAAGATGCGCGCCCCCACGTCCGCGAGCGATTCCCCCGCCGAGATGATCGTGCCGGCATCCAGGTCGATGTCGTCCGCCATCCGCCGCGCGAGCGCTGTGTTGGTCGCCAGCTTGATGACCGGCGCGATGGGACAGCCGGCCGGCGTGCCGCGGCCCGTGGTGAACGCGACCACCTGCGCGCCGCCCGCCACCATGCCCGTCACCGATTCGGGATCGTTGCCGGGCGTGTCCATGAGCACCAGCCCGCGCCGCGTGGGCCGGCACGCATAGTCGACCAGCTCCTGCACGGGCGCGTGCCCGCCCTTGGTGATCGCGCCGAGCGACTTCTCCTCGATGGTGGTCAGCCCGCCCGCGATGTTGCCCGGCGACGGCTGTGCGCCGCGCATGTCCACGCCCATCCGCCGCGCCAGGTCTTCCCCGCGGTCGACCGCTTCCAGGATGCGCCTGGCCTGGTCCGGCGCCGCGCGCGCCGCGAGCAGGTGTTCCGCGCCGATGAACTCGGTCGTCTCCGACAGGATGACGCTGCCCCCTGCCGCGACCAGCAGGTCACTGGCGATCCCCAGCGCGGGGTTCGCAGTGATGCCCGACCAGGCGTCTGACCCGCCGCACTCCAGCCCCACCATCAGCTCCCCGAGGGGGATCGGCGTGCGCTGCAGGCGCTGCGCCCCGGCCAGCAGATCGGCCGCGATGGCGGCGCCGCGCTCGGCGGTCCGCGCCGCGCCGCCCTCGTCCTGGATGTTGAGCAGCCGGACGTTGACCCCATCCCCGGCGAGGCGCGCGGCCAGGCCCGCGGTGTCGAGCGACTCGCAGCCCAGGCCGACGAGCAGCACCGCGGCCACGTTCGGATGTGAGGCGAAGCCGGCCAGGGTGCGGGTCGTCTGCTCCAGGTCCGCGCCGAGCTGGCTGCAGCCGTAGACGTGGGGCAGGGGGACCACGTCCGGCACGAGCTGGCCGATGCGCCGCACTGCGCCGTTCGCGCACTGTACGGTGGGGAGGATCAACACGTGGTTGCGCGTCCCCGCGCGGCCGTCGTGCCGCCGGTAGCCGAGGAAGGTCAGGCTGGGGGCGACGCGTGCGACGGCGAGCGCGGGCCCAGCGCCCGCCGTCGCCGGCCCGCGGGCGGGCACGACAGGGAGGCGTTCAGCCAGATCGCCGCGACCGCGCAGGCTCTCGACGTTGTGGACGTGCACGTGCTCGCCCGCGGCGATGGCCGCGGTCGCGCGACCGATGGGCTGGCCGTATTTCCATACGATGTCGCCCGGGGCGAGCTCGCGCCGCGCCAGCTTGTGGCCGGAGGGGATCGGTGCGGCGACGACGATCGGCGCGCCGCCGGCGTGCGTGACGTGGCCGGCGGGCAGGTCGGTCACCGCCAGCAGCACGTTGTCGTCCCCGTGCATGAGCAGCGCATCGGTGTGCGCGTCGATCGATTGGGCAGGCATGCTTCTCCCCGGCAGGTTGGTTTGGGCTGCAGTATAGCCGCACGTCCCGCACGGGGCAACCCCGCCAGGCGCTACGCGCGCCTTGACTTTGTGGTTCCCATGACGCAGAATCGGGCCGTGGTGCGCGGCGCCGCACACACCATCATCAGGACACACGAGGTCACATGAACCAAACCGCAGCGCTGACGCCGGACGTGCAGGACGAGCTCGTCAGGTTCGCCCAGGACCTGGTCCGCATCAGGAGCCTCACGGGGCAGGAGGAGGAGATCGTGCGCTTCGTCGCGGCCACCATGGCACGACTCGGCTACGACGACGTGACCATCGATGGGATGGGCAACGTCATCGGCCGGATCGGGACGGGCGGCAAGTCGGTCCTCTTCGACTCTCACGTCGATACCGTCGACGTGACGGATGCGGATCGCTGGAGCCAGCCGCCATTCGGCGGCGACATCGTCGACGGGCGCCTGTACGGGCGGGGCTCGGTCGATATGAAGGCCGCGATCGCGGCCTCGATCTACGCGGGCGCGCTGGCCAGGCGATCGGGGCTGGCTACGGGCAAGACGGTCTACGTCTCTTGCGGCGTGATGGAAGAGGACTGCGACGGGGAGAGCCTCAAGCATCTGTTCGGCGAGTTGAACCTCAGGCCGGACTACGTGGTCATCTGCGAGCCGTCCGGCAACCAGATCGCCGCGGGCCACAAGGGCAAGCTGCAGGCGACGATTACGACGCAGGGCGTCTCGGCGCACGGCTCCGCGCCGGAGAAGGGCGTCAACGCCATCTACGAGATGGCCGAGATCATCCAGCGCGTCGAGCGGCTGAACGCGGCGCTCATGCAGCAGGGCGATTCGCGCGGGACGCTGGTCATGTCGCGCATCGCGAGCGTCGGCGCGTCCCTCAACGCGGTGCCCTCCGAGTGCGAGGTGTACCTGGACCGGCGGATCGCCCCGGCAGAGACCGGGGCGGAGGTCAAGGCTCAGCTGGACAACCTGATCCGGGGGAAGAACGCGACGTGGCAGGTGGGCACGATCCGGAGCAGGAGTTGGACGGGCATGGATGTGACGTACGAGCCGTTCCACCTGGGCTGGCGCATCGACGCGGACCACGAGTTGGCGCGGGCCAGCGTCGCGGCCTACGAGGCGTACTTCGGCAGCGAGCCGCCCCCGTTCGTGTTCTGGGACTTCAGCACCAATGCCGTCACGCCCGTGAGCCTGGGGATTCCGACGATCGGCTTCGGCCCGGGCGACAGCAAGCTGGCCCACATGGTCGACGAGAACTGCCCCGTGAGCCAGATGGTTGACGCCTGTGGGTTCTACCTGAGCCTGATCGAAAAGATCTAGGCGGCCGGGCTGGGGGGCTCCGCGGCTCCCCGCCGGCCGCATCCCGTGGGTCACGCGCCGCGCGTGCGCGCGGGACTCGGCCGGCCGGCCGCGGTGAACACCAGTGTGCTGCCCAGGAACAGCTCCTGCCCGCTGTAGCCCTTGATGGGCGTGCGCAGGTCGTGGCGCGAACGGCTCAGTTCGACCTGCGCCGCGCCGGCCCGGGTCGCGAGGTCGCGCAGGTGCGCGTTCATCACGGTCTCCGCGTGCTGCACGGCCTTCTCCAGCCCTCGGAAATCGACGACCCCGCCGGGCAGGCCGTGCACGCGCAGCGTGCCGTCACCGTCCAGTACGCTGATGATGACCTGTGCGCGCTGGATGATGCTGCCCGACACCGCGCCCACTGCGTTCGCGACCTCGGCGTGTGGCGGGATGATGAGCTCGGTGTTCAGGTGGGCGGCCGCCTGCGGCAGGTAGGCCGCAACCGGCGCGCCGATGGCGACGAGGGGCCGCCTGAGTGTGAGCGTGCAGCCCAGGTCAGTGTGGTGCGCTGCACCGGAGTGGTTGCCGCTGCCCAGCGCCCGGCCCAGCAGCGCGGCGCCCGCCGGCTCCCCGGCCCAGTTGGGACGGCCGACCTCGTCCTCCAGCACCTT
>CAZMIS010000061.1:0-14027 GCA_964566325.1 uncultured Anaerolineales bacterium | reverse complement strand
TGATCTCTCTCGGCATGTTGATCCTGATCATGAGCATCATGAACGCCGTGCTTGTGGTGCAGGTGATGAGCTACAGCCGGCAGTACGACGCGATCATCGCCAACATCACCTCTGCCAACAGCATCAGCGGGCGGATCAAGGTGGACATCGACACCGAGATGTGGCGTATCGTCGCGGGCAAGATCGAGTTCAACGAAGGCAGGCAGTACGACATCATCAACGACGTGAACGCCACGCTGCGGCAGATGATGGAAAACACAGATTCGCCGCGCGCCCGGGTCAAACTGGAAGGAATCCTGCGCACGATGCTGACGCTGACCTACGAGGTGAACCGGATGGGTCAGCAGATCGTGAGGGGTAGCACCACAGCCGAGAACGAGGCGGTGCTGGAGAACATCCGGTTCGTTTCGGGCGTGGTGGAAGAGGTGGTGCAAGACTACGCGTTGTTCGAGGTGCAGCGGACCAGCACCCAGTATCAGCAGATGCGCGACGGATTCAGACGCTGGGAGATCATCTACTTCGGCGTGATGGTCGCGGCGGTCGGATTCTCAGTCCTGGCAGCATGGGGCATCTCCAGGGGTGTCTACATACCCATCAAGAAGCTGCATGACATGACGACCACCATTACCAAGAACGACCTGCAGGCCCTGGTGACCCATGGCAACGTCGATGAGATCACCGAGATGGGTTTGAGCTTCAACATCATGGTCGGCAGGGTTCGTGAGTTGCTGGACGCAAAGGTCAGAGAACAGGAGAACCTGAAAAGGGCTGAGTTGCGCGCGCTCCAGGCCCAGATCAACCCTCACTTTCTTTATAACACCCTGGACACGATCATCTGGATGACCGAGTCGAAGAAGGCGGACCAGGTGATCGAGATCGTCAGGGCGTTGTCGAGCTTCTTCCGGATCAGCCTGAGCAAGGGACGGGACTGGATCACCATCGCCGAAGAAGTCGAGCGAACCAGGAACTACCTGGTCATCCAGAAGATGCGCTATCGCGATATCCTGGATTACCGTATCGAGATGGATGAGAGCGTCGCAGCCAATTCGATCCTGAAGCTCATCTTGCAGCCGCTCGTGGAGAACGCGCTGTATCACGGCATCAAGAACAAGCGACAGGGCGGCACGATCGTTGTGCGCGCCATGCGGCGTAACGACAGCGAGATTCTGCTGCAGGTCCAGGACAACGGGATCGGTTTCTCCCCTGAGAGACTGGCCCAGCTTCAGGCCGATCTCGACGATGACTCAGGCGAGATCAAGCTGGAGAGCGGTTTCGGCATCGGCAACGTCAACAAACGAATCAAGCTGTACTACGGACGAGACTACGGCGTCTCCATCCAGACGGAGGCCGGCGTGGGAACCTGCGTGACGATCGTCATCCCGGCGTGCCGCGATGAGCTGTCAGAGAGCGAGAGTTCCCAGTTCGCTGCCCATCCGGCCGATCATGCTGACAGCCCGGCGCCGGTTGCCACGCATCCGGCTGACGCCATGCATCGATGAGGCTGAAATGACAAGACGTTGGCGAGTTCCAGCCTGGATCGCGACCCTGGCCGTCGTGATCGCCGCTGCAGGCTGCGTGGCCTCGCCTCCACCTGTGCTGCCGCCCGCCGAGACACGGGCGCCGGACGCTGCGCCTGCAAAAAAGAGTTACCGCGATCTGATCGTGGGCTATGTTCAGCTGGGTGCAGAGAGCGAGTGGCGTTCGGCGAACACCGCTTCCGTGAAGGAGGCTGCGGAGGCATTGGGCGTGGAACTGAGGTTCTCGGATGCACAGCAGAAGCAGGAAAACCAGATCAAGGCCATTCGCTCGCTCATCGCCCAGCGAGTGGATGTGATCGGGGTTGCGCCGCTGACTGAGACGGGCTGGGAGGAGGTCTTTGCCGAGGCCAAGGCGGCAGGCATTCCGATTATCCTGGTGGACCGGCGTGCCGATGTGTCGACCGATCTGTACGTGACTCTGATGGGATCCGATTTCTTAGAGGAGGGCCGGAAGGCGGCCCGGATCTTGGCCGATTTGACGGGCGGCGAGGCCAAGATCGTCGAGCTCGTGGGCACGATCGACTCCGCACCGGCCAATGACCGGTACAGCGGATTCCGGGAAGTGTTGCAGGCCTACCCGAACATGGAGATCATCGACTCCCGGAGCGGGGACTTCACCGTAGCCCAGGGCAGGGAAGTGATGGCTTCCTTCCTGAAGTCCCACGGGAATACCATCACTGCACTCTACGCACACAACGACGACATGGCTCTCGGGGCAATCAAGGCGATCGAGGCATATGGCCTCAGGCCCGGGGTCGATATCAAGATTGTCTCGATCGACGCGGCGCGCGGGGCATTCGAGGCGATGATCGCCGGGAAACTGAATGCAACGGTCGAATGCAACCCGTTGCTCGGCCCGAAGTTTCTCGAAATGGCGCTGAAGGTCGCCAACGGAGAGGACGTTCCCAGGTGGGTGCCCTCCGACGAAGGGGTCTTCTTCCCCGACAACGCAGCGCAGATCCTGCCCTCCCGCAGGTACTGAGAGCCTCAACGGACCAGGGTCGAAAGAAAGTTAACCGTCCTCACACAAGATCGACCCTGCGCGCTCGCAAGTCGCCTCGCCGGTCATCCTCCCAAAACGAAAACCAACTCGCCCCAAAAGGAAAAGCATTGACACTTGAAGGGCTGGGGGCGTACCATCCCTACCAGGGAGACGCTCTTCACACCGGGAGGAGTGCGCCTCAAGAAGCAGTCAAAGCCACAAGAACACACAGAAGGAGACAAAGACGTGAAACCCTCAGCAGTCAAGTTACTTGTCGCAGCGCTACTGATCGTCGTCGTTTTGACGGGTTGCGCACCCGCCGCCACTCCCGCACCCGCGGCGGCGCCCGCGGCCCCGGCCGCTGCCACCACGGCAAAGACCTACAAGGATATGACCCTGTGCTACCCGCAACTGGGCGCGGAGAGCGACTGGCGAACGGCCAACTCCGCTTCCTTCAAGGAAACGGCAGAGAAGCTGGGAGTCAAGCTGATCTTCTCTGATGCACAGCAGAAGCAAGAGAACCAGATCTCCGCCATGCGCTCCTGCATCCAGCAGGGTGTGGATGTGATCGCGTTGCCGCCTGTGGTTGAGACCGGCTGGGATGCGGTCCTGCAGGAAGCCAAGGATGCCGGAATCCCCGTCATCGTTGTCGACCGCTCCGTCACCGCAGATCCCTCGATGTATGCCTCGCACATCGGCTCCGACATGGTCATCGAAGGCAAGCGGGCGGCTGAGGAATTCAACAAGATGCTCCCGAATGGCGGCAACATCCTCGAGCTTTCCGGCACCACCGGCTCGGGCGCCGCAGTTGGCCGGGCGAAGGGCTTCCGCGAGGCCTTGAACCCCAACATCAAGATCCTGGACTCCCAGACCGGCAATTTCACCCGTGCCGAAGGCAAGCCGGTCATGGAAGCCTTCCTGAAGAAGTACGCCGGCCAGATTCAGGGCGTGTTCTTCCACAATGACGACATGGCGATCGGCGCTGTCGAGGCCATCAAGGCCGCCGGCATCAAGCCCGGCGAGCTCAAGATGGTGTCCGTCGACGGCACCCGCGGCGGCTTCCAACTCATGATCGATGGTTGGCTGCAGGCGGACGTCGAGTGCAATCCGTTGCTGGGTCCGCAGGTCATGGATCTGGCACT
This sequence comes from uncultured Anaerolineales bacterium, assembly GCA_964566325.1. Classification (GTDB taxonomy): domain Bacteria; phylum Chloroflexota; class Anaerolineae; order CG2-30-64-16; family CG2-30-64-16; genus JALOOB01. The sequence continues at coordinate 10,365 of CAZMIS010000061.1, read as the reverse complement.
CAAGCTGATGAACGGCGAGACGATCGTCAAGGAAGCCCTGACTGACGAGAGCGTCTTCTATCCCGACAATGCCAAAGAACTGCTGCCAACTCGCAAGTACTAAGCCGCTGGCTGTGTGAATCGGCGGCGGAAAACCTCCGAGGTCGTGCTGACCTTCAGCAGGTCCAGGACCTCGGAGGCCCGTGGTGGCACAGCCACCTTGCATGGTTTCAGTGCAGCCGCTCTGACACTGGTATTCACCGACGGGCAAGAGGGATATCGTGAGAAGCGGCGTTCCAGGACGCCGCTTCTCCGCTAACGGGCCCGCTCACACCCTTCACAAGGGGCTGACCTGATGACAGATCCAAACGAATTTGTCTTGACCATGAAGGCCATCTCAAAGACGTTTCCCGGCGTTAAGGCGCTGGAAGACGTGGACTTCTCGCTTCGTCGGGGCGAGGTCCACGCCTTGATCGGCGAGAATGGCGCCGGCAAGTCGACGTTGATCAAGGTCCTGACCGGCGTGGAGCACCCAGATGCGGGGGTCATCGAGTATGACGGAAAGGCCGTGGAGGTCAAGTCTCCACAGCATGCCCAGGAGATCGGCATCTCGACGGTCTATCAGGAAGTCAACCTCTGCACCAATATCTCAGTCGCCGAGAACATCATGCTGGGACGCGAGCCCCGTCGTTTCGGCGGCATCCACTGGAAACAGCTGAACGACAAGGCCCGGCAGGCCCTGAAGCGGCTGTCGGTCGACATCGATGTGACCCAACCCCTGGGCAACTACTCCATCGCGATCCAGCAGATGACGGCCATCGCCAGGTCGCTCGAGGTATCTGACGCTAAGGTCCTGATCCTCGACGAACCTACTTCCAGCCTGGATGCAAACGAAACGAACCTCCTCTTCGAAGTGATGGGGAAGCTCAAGGCCGAAGGGATCGGCATCGTCTTCATTACCCATTTCCTGGATCAGGTCTACCGCGTCGCCGACCGCATCACGGTCCTGCGCAACGGCAAGCTGGTCGGAACGTACGACACCCCGTCGCTGCCACGCGTCGAACTGGTGGCCAAGATGTTGGGCCGCACCATCACCGAATTGGCCGCCGTGTCAAAGGCCAAGGTGCTGCGCACCGAAGAGGATCGGGGTGAGCCACTCCTCGAAGCCCGGAGCCTGGGGCGCGCAGGCTCTCTCCAACCCGTGGATGTGGCGTTGTTCGGCGGTGAGGTAGTGGGAGTCGCCGGCCTTCTGGGCTCGGGGCGTACGGAGCTGGCCAACCTGCTGTTCGGGGTGGACGCGCCCGACGCGGGTTCGCTCGTGGTGAAGGGCAAGCAGGTCGAGCGCCCGTCCCCGGCTGAATCCCTCCGGAACGGCATCGCTCTCTGTCCGGAAGACCGTAAGGCTGAAGGGATCGTCGGCGATCTGACGATTCGCGAGAACATCATCCTGGCACTTCAAGCCCGATTCGGATGGTTCAAATACCTGGGCATTCAGCAGCAGTACGAGTTAGCAGAGAAGTACATCCAGCTCCTGGGCATCAGCACACCCTCCCCGGATCAATTGGTCAAGAACCTGAGCGGCGGGAACCAGCAGAAGGTCATCCTGGCGCGCTGGCTGGCCACGAATCCACAGGTCCTGATCATGGACGAGCCCACCAAGGGCATCGACGTGGGTGCCAAGGCCGAAATCCAAAAGCTGGTGCTGGACCTGGCGGAGGAGGGCAAGTCGTGTGTGTTCATCTCCTCGGAACTCGAGGAAGTGCTGCGAACCAGCCACCGGATCATCGTCCTGCGGGATCAGAAGAAGGCTGCCGAGTACTCCGGCGACGTTGACGACCAGACCATCATTCAGACAATGGCGGGAACGCTATGAAAGATGACCTCACGCTCCTCAAACGCGTCCGCGAGCACAGGCTGTTCTGGCCGCTCGTTGCGCTGGCCTTGATCCTCATCGCTGATGCTATCTTCGCGCCCGGGTTCTTCAAGATCGGCATCATGGACGGCCACCTCTACGGCAACCTGATTGACGTCGTCAATAACGCCGCGCCGCTGATGCTGGTCGCCATCGGAATGACGTTGGTGATCGCCACCGGCGGCGTCGATCTCTCCGTTGGTGCAGTGATCGCCATCTCAGCCGCCATGGGCGCGGTGCTTATCAATCCCGCCCTGGGCAACCGCCTGATCTCCAACGAGATTCTGACCAGGGATGCTACGAACACGCCGCTGGGGCTGATCATCCTGGCTGACCTGGCGGCGGGCACCCTGTGCGGTCTCTGGAACGGCCTGTTGGTCTCGCGCGGCAAGATTCAGCCGATGGTCGCCACCCTGATCCTGATGGTGGCCGGTCGGGGAATCGCCCAGCTCATCACCAACGGCCAGATCATGACGATCTACTACACCCCCTACTTCTGGTTCGGCAACGGCTTCATTCTGGGGTTGCCGGTATCAGTTTACATCGTGGCCCTCGTCTTCGTCCTGGCCTGGCTGCTGGTCCGCAAAACATCACTGGGCCTCTTCATTGAAGCAGTCGGCATCAACGCGAAGTCGACTTACTACAGCGGCATCAGCGAGAAGAACATCAAGTTGTTCGCCTATACCTTCTGCGGTTTCTGTGCTGCTATCGCCGGCCTCATACTGAGTTCGTACGTGCACAGCGCGGACGGCAATAACAACGGCCTCAACTACGAGCTGGATGCGATCCTGGCCGTCGTCATCGGCGGCACACTGATGACGGGCGGGCGTTTCTCCCTGTTTGCCAGCATCATCGGAGCGCTGATCATCTGGACGTTTACCATCACCATGTACACGTTCGGGGTGCCTGCCAACGCACTGCTGGCCGGCAGGGCCGTGCTGGTGTTGGTGGTGATTCTGCTCTATTCCGACTACGCCCGGCGTCTGCTGAACCGCTTGCTCGACCGGAAAGGTGCCCACCATGGTGCAACGAACTAGGCCTTTCCTGCTCAAGAACGGCCCCCTGCTGACCACGATCGTGATCTTCATCCTGGTCTACTTTGCAGGAACCCGGCTGTATCCGGCCATGCAAAAGCCGCAGGTGTTCTTCAACCTCTTCATCAACACGGCGAGTTTGATGATCGTGTCCATTGGGATGACCTTTGTCATCCTGACGAAGGGCATCGACCTCTCCGTAGCAGGCATGATCGCGCTGACCTCTGCGGCCTCTGCCGCCCTGCTGGCCAAGGGCGCCAGCCCGGCCATCGTGATGCCGCTGATGCTGCTGATGGGCATTGCGTTCGGCTTCACTCTGGGCAGCATCATTCACTTCCTGAAGGTGGAGCCCTTCATCGTGACCCTGATGGGCCTCTTTTTCGCCCGCGGCATGGCCTACGTCATCACCCTCGAAGGTTTGCCCATCCAGGATCCGTTCTACCGCATGCTGGCGCTGACGAAAGTGCCGATCCCTTTCTTTGCCAAGGCGTACGTCTACATTCCTTCGCTTGTCGGCCCGCTGCTTCTGCTGTTGGTGATCTACCTGTCGTTCTTCACGCGCTTCGGGCGCACCGTCTATGCCATCGGCAACAACGAGCAGTCGGCCAGGCTGATGGGCCTGCCGGTCGGACGCACCAAGGTTGTCGTGTACGCCTTCAGCGGCTTCTGTTCTGCGCTGGCCGGCATCGTCTGGAGCATCTCGCTGCTGTCAGGCTACGGCGGCTATGCACCGGGGATGGAACTGGATGCGATCGCCTCGGTCGTCATCGGCGGGACACTGCTCACTGGCGGCGTCGGGAATGTGATCGGAACGCTGTTTGGGGTCCTGATCAACGGCACCATCGTGTCTATCCTGCAGTTCAACGGCACCCTGAGTTCGTGGTGGACGCGCATCGGCGTGGGTCTGCTCACACTCATCTTCATCGGCATTCAGAGCCTGTTCTACATGCGCAAGAAGCACTCCTGAGTGTACGCTTCGACGAGGTTACCCAACATGAAACCCTATCCGTCGCTCGAGGTCTGGTTTGTTACGGGCAGCCAGCACCTTTACGGCCCTGAGACGCTGCAGCAGGTTGCGGCGGATGCGCAGGTCGTCGCCCTCGCATTGGATGCATCGGACAGCATACCGGTCCGGGTGGTGTTCAAGCCCGTGCTCACAACGCCGGAGGCCATTCTTGCGCTGTGCCAGGAGGCAAATACCGCACCGAGCTGTATCGGCCTCGTGACGTGGATGCATACCTTTTCGCCCGCCAAGATGTGGATCGCCGGTCTCAAGGCGTTGCACAAGCCGTTCGTCGACCTGCACACCCAGTTCGGCATCGACATTCCCTGGTCGACCATCGACATGGACTTCATGAACCTGAACCAGACCGCGCACGGCGGCCGCGAGTTCGGCTTCATTACGGCGCGCATGCGGCTGCCGCGGAAGATCGTGGTGGGCCACTGGCAGGATCCCGAGGTGCTGGCTGACCTCGGCATCTGGGTGCGCGCCGCGGCTGCCTGGCACGATGCCCAGGGCGCCCGCATTGCTCGCTTCGGCGACAACATGCGCGACGTCGCGGTGACCGAGGGTGACAAGGTCGAGGCACAGCTGCGCCTGGGCTACGCGGTGTACGGCTACGGCGTAGGCGACCTGGCACACTGTGTCGGCGAGGTCAGCGACGCCGAGGTCGAGCGGCTGCTGCAGGAGTATGCCGACACCTATATCCTGGCAGGCGATTTGAGGCCCGGCGGTGAGCACCGGGCTGCGTTGGCCGAGGCCGCACGTATCGAGGTGGGGATGCGCACCTTCCTCACCGAGGGCCGCTTCAAGTCATTCACCACGACCTTCGAGGATCTGCACGGGCTGGTGCAACTGCCCGGGCTGGCGGTGCAGCGCCTGATGGCTGACGGCTACGGCTTCGGGGCCGAAGGCGACTGGAAGAGCGCCGCGCTGGTGCGCGCGATGAAGGTGATGGCCACGGGATTGCCGGGCGGCACCTCTTTCATGGAGGACTACACCTACCACCTGCGCCCAGGTACACCCATGAAAGTGCTGGGCGCGCACATGCTGGAGGTGTGCGCGTCGATCGCGGCCGGCCGGGCACGGCTCGAGGCGCACCCCCTGGGCATCGGAGGGAAGGCCGATCCTGCGCGGCTGGTGTTTGACGTTGCGCCCGGACCGGCGCTCAATGCTTCGCTCATCGATCTCGGCAATCGCTTCCGCTTGATCGTCAACGCAGTTGATGTGGTGCCTCCCGATGAGCCGCTTCCCAACCTGCCCACTGCGCGCGTCGTCTGGGTGCCCCAACCCAACCTGAAAGTCGCAGCGGGCGCCTGGATCCTGGCCGGCGGCGCGCATCACACCGGCTTCAGCCAGGCCCTTACCCCCGCCCACCTGGCCGACTTCGCCGAGATCGCCGGGATCGAACTGCTGCTGATCGATGAGAAGACGGACCTGCGCTCGTTCCGCAAGGAGCTGCTCTGGAACGACGCCTACTACCACCTGGCGCGCGGGCTTTGAGCAAGGGAGGCGGCATGACCAAGTACGCGATCGGCATCGATTTCGGCACGGAGTCTGGCCGCGCGTTGCTCGTGCGCGTGGCTGACGGTCGCGAGATGGCGACCGCGGTTCATCCTTACGCGAGCGGGGTCATCGATGAGCGCCTGCCCCAGTCGGCCGGTGGCGTCCCGCTTGAGCCTGACTGGGCATTGCAGGACCCACAGGACTACATCGAGACCTTCAAGAACGCGGTGCCGGCCGTGCTGCAGCAGGGCGGTGTGGACCCGGCGGACGTCATCGGTATCGCGACCGATTTCACGGCCTGCACCATGCTGCCTGTGAAGGCCGACGGCACGCCGCTTTGTGCGCTTCCCGAGTATCGCCGCAACCCGCACGCCTGGGTCAAGCTTTGGAAGCACCACGCGGCCCAGCCCGAGGCGAACCGGCTCAACGAGATCGCGCACGCGCGCGGAGAGACCTTCCTCGATCGCTATGGCGGAAAGATCAGTTCCGAGTGGTTTGTCCCGAAGGTCTGGCAGATTCTCGACGAAGCGCCGGAGATTTATGCCGCGGCAGACCGCATGCTCGAGGCCGCGGACTGGGTCGTCTGGCGGCTGACCGGCGTGGAGACCCGCAATGCCTGCACGGCCGGCTACAAGGCCATCTGGTCCAAGCGCGAGGGTTTTCCGGCGGCGGATTTCTTCCGGGCGCTCGATCCGCGACTCGAGCACCTGGTGGATGACAAGATGTCGCGCAGCCTGGCGCCGCTGGGCGGCCGGGCCGGCGGGCTGACGGACGAGGCTGCCGGGTGGACAGGGCTGCGGCCGGGAACCGCAGTCGCTGTGGGCAATGTGGACGCACATGTGGCCGTGCCCGCGTGCACAGTCACTGAGCCGGGTCGCATGGTCATCATCATGGGCACCTCCAACTGCCACATGGTGCTTGGCGACGAGGAGCACGTGGTCCCCGGCATGTGCGGTTATGTGGCAGACGGCATTATTCCAGGGTTCTATGGCTACGAGGCCGGTCAGTCGTGCGTTGGCGACCACTTCGCCTGGTTTACCGAGAACTGCGTGCCGGGCGCATACGAGCGGGAGGCCGGGGCGCAGGGCCTCTCGGTTCACCAGCTTCTCGAACAGCGAGCAGCAGCCCTGCAGCCCGGCGAGAGCGGGCTGCTTGCCCTCGATTGGTGGAACGGCAATCGCAGCGTGCTCGTGGACGTGGACCTTACCGGCCTGATGCTCGGGATGACACTGCAGACGCGGCCCGAGGAGATTTACCGCGCCCTGATCGAGGCCACGGCGTTCGGCACGCGGCTCATCGTCGAGACCTTCGCGGCCAACGGCGTGCCGGTGCACGAGATCGTCGCCACCGGCGGCCTGCCCGACCGCAACCATCTCCTGATGCAGATCTATGCCGATGTGACCGGCCTGCCCATCGCCCTGCCCGACACCCATCAGGGCGGTGCACTTGGATCGGCGATGCATGCGGCAGTCGCCGCCGGCCGTGCTGCGGGGGGGTACAACAGCATCCGCGAGGCTGCGGCTGCCATGGCACGGCTGAAGACGATGCGCTGCACGCCGGATGCGGCAGCGCATGCGGCCTACGACGCGCTCTTCGCCGAGTATGTCATGCTCCACGACGCGTTCGGTCGCGGGGCCAACGATGTCATGAAGCGGCTCAAGGCCCGCCGGCTCCAGGTGAAGAGGGGGTAATATCATGCTCGAGACATTGCGTCAGGAGTTGTGGCGCCTGCATAGCGAACTCCCGAAGAACAACCTCGTTGCATGGACCGGCGGCAACGTGAGCGCCCGTGATCCCGATTCCGGGCTGATCGTCATCAAGCCATCGGGGCTGCGCTACGAGGCGTTGCGGCCCGAGGACATGGTCGTCGTCGAACCGGGCGGCCGCGTCGTGGAGGGCAACCTCAAGCCCTCGTCAGACATGGCCAGTCACCTCGTCATCTACCGGCACAGGCCGGACGTCGGCGGCATCGTTCACACGCACTCTGCCTACGCCACCGCGTTCGCTGCCCTCGGCATGCCCATTCCGTGCGTGCTCACGGCGATGGCCGACGAGTTCGGCGGACCGATTCCGTGCGGCCGCTTCGCGCTCATCGGCGGCGAGGAGATCGGTCACGTGGTGCTCGAATCGATCGGCGACTCGTGCGCCTGCCTGCTGCAGAACCATGGCGTCTTCACCATCGGCGCGCACGCTGAAGCTGCAGTCAAGGCTGCAGTGATGACAGAGGATGTCGCGCGCGCGGTCTGGTTGGCGCTCCAACTCGGCCAGCCGCAGGAGATCCCCGCCGACGACGTCGCCCGCCTTCACCACCGCTACCGCACCGTCTACGGCCAACCCACCACCGGGTAGCAGCTCCACAACTCCGGTTGTCCGATGCGGCACGGGTCAATCTGGTGTAGAATGGTGGTCCGGCGTCCATGCCAGCCCATCACAGACCGTAGAGGAGACACCCGGTCATGCCCGTATACGCAGGGAAGCTGCTCAGGATCGATCTCACCCATCAAACCGCGCACGAGGAGCCGATCGCCGACGAGGCGATCGGCACGTGGTTGCTCGGATCCGGGATGGCCGCCAGGATCTACTACGACGAGATGGACCCGGCGCTTGATCCGCTCGACTCCGCCAGCCCTCTCATCGTGATGAACGGCGTGTTGTCGGGCACGTTCGCGCCCACCGGGTGTCGCAGCTCGTGGTGCGGGCGCTCGCCGCTGACGGGCATCTGGAACGAGGCGAACCTGGCGCACTACTGGGGCGCGGAGCTGCGCGCCGCGGGCTACGATGGGCTGATCGTCACCGGCCGGGCGGAGCGGCCCCTTTACCTGTGGATCGACGAGCGCGGGGTCGAGTTCCGCGACGCGGGCCACCTGTGGGGCCGCGATTGGTTCGAGGCCGCGGATGCACTGCTGGCGGAGACCGATCCGAAGGCGCAGGTGGCCGGCATCGGCACGGCCGGAGAGAACCTGGTCAGGATCGCGGGAATCATGTGCGGGCCGTCGCACTACGTGCGCGCGGCCGCACGCGGGGGGATGGGCGCGCTGCTGGGCAGCAAGAACCTCAAGGCGATTGCTGTGCGCGGCCGGGGCAGGCCGGAGTATGCCGATGCCGGCCGCTTCCGAGACGAGGTGAAGGCCCAGAACGCGTTCATCAAGGAGCACTCGCTGCCCATGTCCAACCTGGGCACCGCGGGCGGCGTGATGGGCACCGAGCTTTACGGCGACCTGCCGATCCGCAACTGGACGTTCGGCAACTGGGCCGACGCGGCCAACTTGGCGGGTCAGAACTTCTATCCGAAGTACCTGGTCAGGCACACTCGCTGCTACGCCTGTCCGATCGGTTGCGGCAAGGAGATCGAGGTTGCTGATGGGCCGTACGCCACGCCGAGGGGCGAGGGCATCGAGTACGAGACCCTGGCGGGTTTCGGGGGCAACTGCCACGTGAGCAGCATCGAGGCGGTGGCGCTGGCGAACTCGCTCTGCAATCGCTACGGCCTGGACACGATCTCGACCGCTGCCGTCATCGCGTTCGGCATGGAGGCGTACGAACGCGGGCTCATCGGCCCGGCCGACACAGGCGGCGTGGCGCTCCGCTTCGGCGATGCCGATGCCATGTTGGCCACGATCCGCCAGATCGCGCATCGCGAGGCCATCGGCGACCTCCTGGCCGAGGGGGTGCGCGAAGCTGCAGCGCGCATCGGCCATGGCGCGGAAGCGTTCGCGGTGCACGTCAAGGGACTGGAAGTGGCCTACCACGACCCGCGTGCGTTTGTCAGCATGGCGGTCAACTATGCGACTGCGGCGCGCGGGGGCTGCCACCTGGAGGCATTGAGCTACTGGAACGGCTACGGCGTGTTGCATCCTGACCTGGGCTACCCCGGTCGCATGCCGCCTCATGGTTCGGACGCGACGACGGTCAAGCTGTGCTACGACTACCAGAACTACGCGGGCGTCTACAACCCCCTCGGGCTGTGCAAGTTCCTGATGAAGGCGGAGGTGGGACCCGAGCGTGTGTGTGCGATCGTCAACGCTGCCCTGGGTTGGGACTGGACGACGCGCGATGTGCTCCAGGCGGGCGAGCGCGTCTTCCAGCTCAAGCGGCTGATCAACCTGCGCCTGGGCATGACCGGCGCGGACGACCGGCTGCCGCTACGGTTCGTCCGCGAGCCGCGTCCCACCGGCGGTGCGGCCGGCGTGTTGCCCGACATGGACGCGATGCTGCCCCTCTATTACGAGCTGCGCGGCTGGGGTCCGGACGGCGTGCCGACTGCAGAGCGCCTGGCGCAGCTGGGCGTCCCGGACTGAGGCGCGCGGCTGCACCCAGGTGGATCGTCTGCGCCCGGCAATCCACAGACACACCACAGAAATGCATCCCTGCCAAGCTAATCCGTGCAGCAGTTGGTGGCAAGCCTGCCGAGCACAGGTTCTCAGGTTTGGTCAATTCCAGTACTTGACAACCTGATTCCCCACCATTACAATTGTAACAATTCCAATTGTCTTCATCGTTCAATTGAGCGCGTGAGGGTCAGCAGTTGACCCCGAGGAGATGGTGTTCATGTCTCAGTCGCGCGTCGCCCGCAGGGCGGGACATGTGATCTGTCTCGCCGACCTCGTCCCCGGCTTCTCGCTGACAGGCTTCATGTCCGCACGGTTCTTTGCCGCGGCCGGCGCCCTGCCATCCGGCGCCTTCGCTCACCTTTCCCATCACCTGTATGCTGACGGACTTGACCGCCGCCCGTAGTTCCGCAACGTGTCGCGCTATCTTGGGAGGTTCACATGCTCTGCGATCATCCACGGTCCGAGGGTCCTTCTCACAACGCCGCCCCTGCCGTCCGCCACGGAGCGCTCGGCAGGATCTTCGTCCTGCTCGCACTGCTGCTAGCCCTGGTGAGTGGATCTATGACGATCGCCAGCGCCACCACGATCACCTTCACTGCCGAG
>CAZMIS010000060.1:0-14123 GCA_964566325.1 uncultured Anaerolineales bacterium | reverse complement strand
CATGCTGAGTGCGGGCCCGCACTCAGCATGAACCCCGAGCCGCTGGCCCCCTTCTTCGATGCCATATTGATCGGAGAGGCCGAGGAAGCGCTGCCGCGGCTGGTCGATCACCTGGCGCGGGGCATCGGCGAGGACAGGTCTGTCCGCGAGGAGCACGGCAGCGACGCCCGGCGCCCCCTGCTCGAGGTCCTGGCGCGCGAGCGCGGCATCTACGTGCCCGCCCTCAAGGCGCCCGGTGGTGGCGGCGAGCCGGTCGAACGGCTGTGGGTGGCGGATGCGACGGCGTTGGAGCCGGTATCGCAGATCTACACCCCGGATGCGGAGTTCGCCAATCGCCACCTGATCGAGATCGCGCGCGGATGTGGGCGAGGCTGCCGCTTCTGCCTGGCAGGTTATGTCTATCGCCCGCCGCGCGAGCAGCCGCTGGACCGCATCATGCACTGGGTGCGCGAAGGGCTCGACAGGAAGATTCCCGTCTTCGCTCACGGAGGCGCGACGGGAGAGCAAGCGCCTTCGCTCGGGCTGGTATCGGCGGCGGTCTCGGACCACTCGCAGATCGACGAGTTGGCAGCCGAGCTCCAGTCACTGGGCGCCCGCTTCGGCGTCAGCTCGATGCGGACCGATCCGATCAGCGAGCCTTTGGTGCGGGCCCTGGCGGCCAGCGGCAATCAGACGTTCACCATCGCGCCCGAGGCAGGCAGCGAGCGCCTGCGGCGGGTGATCAACAAGACCCAGAGCGAGGATGACCTGCTGCGCGCGGTGGAACTGGCGCAGAGCTATGGCTTCCCCCAGGTCAAGCTCTACTTCATGATCGGGCATCCCACCGAGACGGATGGCGACATCGAGGCGATCGTCGACCTGGCGCTGAAGGCACGGCGCATCTTCCGCCGCAACGTTGCGATCAACGCGACCCCGTTCGTGCCCAAGGCGCACACGCCGTTCCAGTGGATCGCGATGACGCCCGCGAAGGTGCTGGCCGCGCGGCAACGGGCGCTGAAACGGGGCCTCTCCAAACACAGCGTGACCGTCGATGCGGACTCACCCGAGTGGGCCGAGGTGCAGGCGGTGTTGGCGCGCGGCGATCGAAGGCTCGCGGCCGTGATCTGGGACGTCGAAGCTCTCACGTTGCGCACCTTCCACGAGACGTTGGGGCGGCATGGCCTGGATGCGGCGGAGTTCCTCGGCGAGCAGTCAACGACGGCCGCCCTCCCGTGGGACATCATCGATGGCGGCGTGAGGACCGCATTCTATCGCCACGAACTACGGCTATCGGAGCGGGAACGCCTCGGCCATCGCTGCCCACCGGGCTCCGAGTTCTGCCTGACCTGCGGGGTGTGCCGGCCGGCTGCCCAAGCAGAACCGGCTGGAGCGGAGAGGATCGACGCATGAATCGGCATGAGACACAGGGACTCGCCTACTACACCTTCGAATCGCTGGCAGCCCATCCTGAAGTGATCCACGGGGTCACCACGCGCCACGGCGGCGTAAGCACCGGGTACTGGGCCAGCCTGAACCTGACGAAAGGCAACGGCGATCGACCTGCCGCAGTCGAAGAGAATCTGCGCCGCACGGCAGCAGCATTGGACGTGTCGTACGACCACCTGGTGAGCCCGAATCAACAGCACACCGCCCTGACGCAGCAGGTCGGCGCCGCGGACCGCGGCAGGATCCTCCCGGGCGTGGATGCGCTGCACACCGGCGAGGCGGGTATCCCCATCCTGCTCCGCTTCGCAGACTGCACGCCCATCCTGCTCTACGATCCGGCCCATCGCGCGTACGCCGTGGTGCACAGCGGATGGCGCGGCACGGTGGGCGGCATCGTGCGGCGCGCGGTCGAAGCGATGACAACGTCGTACCACAGCCGCCCGGACCAGCTGGTGGCGTGTATCGGGCCGTGCATCGGGCCGTGCTGCTATGAGGTCGGCGAAGAAGTCACCGAAGCGGTGCGCCGGTCCTTCGCCGGGCCGGACAGCCTGCTGCCCTGGCATGGCACGCGCCACCACTTCGACCTATGGGCGGCCAACGTGCGCTGGCTGAAAGGTGCGGGCGTGCAGCGGATCGAAGTCGCCGGGCTCTGCACCGCGTGCCATCACGACGAGTTCTTCTCATATCGCGCGGGCAAGGGCCGCACCGGCCATTTCGGCGCGTTGATGATGCTGCGGGAGTGACATGGAACCTCAACGGCTCAGTGACAACTACGCGCGCGTGCAGGAACGGATCGACGCTGCGCGACAGCGCGCGGGGCGAGATGACGAAGTCAGGCTCGTGGCCGTGTCGAAGACGCAGAGCGTCGAGGTCGTTGCGGCGGCCTACCGCGCCGGCATGCGCCTGTTCGGCGAGAACCGGGTCGAGGAAGCCGGGCCGAAGGCTGAGGCGTTGGCCCGGATGATCGCCCCCGGCCCTCCGCCGGCGTGGCATATGATCGGTCACCTGCAGAGCCGTAAGGCCGCACACGTGTTGCCGTGGGCCAGCATGGTGCATTCGATCGACAGCACCAGGCTGGCCACCCGTCTGAATCGCATGCTCGAGGAGGAGAAGGCCGGCCGGGCGCTATCGATCCTCCTCGAGGTGAATGTGTCGGGCGAGGCAAGCAAGGAAGGCTTCGCCAGGGTGGACTTGCGGGCCGCGGTCGAGACCATCTCAGCGCTGCCCCATCTGCGGATCGAGGGCTTGATGACGATGGCGCCCATCGTGGCGGATCCCGGGCAGGCACGGCCCGTCTTCCGGGATCTTCGGCGCCTGCGCGATGAGCTTGCCGCGACCTTCCCCGGCGTCCGGTTTCACCACCTGTCGATGGGGATGACCGACGATTTCGAAGTCGCCATCGAGGAAGGCGCCACGATCGTTCGCATCGGACGCGCCATTTTTGGAGAGAGATAGTCCCACATGCTGCGAAATGCAAGCCTTTCATTGATCGGTGCCGGCGCCATGGGCGAGGCTATGATTCGGGGCATCCTGAATCAGCACCTGATCGCTCCGGACGACATCACGGCCAGCACGCCGCGTGCCGAGCGCGTCCAGGAACTGCGCGGCCGTTATGGTATCCGGGCGGTCACGGACAACTGCCAGGCCGCCCGCGCCGGTAATATCGTTGTCGTGGCCGTGAAGCCGCAGACCGTTCCGAAGGTTATGCCGGAGATTCGGGACGCCCTGGCGGCCGGCGATCTGATCATCAGCATCATCGCCGGCATGCCAAGTCGCGTCCTTGCCAGGGGGCTGGGCGTCGCCAAAGTGGTGCGTGCGATGCCCAACACGCCGGCTCAGATAGGCCAGGGCATGACCGTGTGGACCGCCACGCCGGCGGTGGACGAAACCGGGCTGCGCCAGGCGCAGGCCATACTGGGTGCGCTGGGCAAGGAGCTGTACGTGTCAGATGAGGGCGATCTGGACCGCGCCACCGCACTCAGCGGCACGGGACCCAGCTACATCTTCCTGTTCATGGAAGCGCTCATCGACGCGGGCGTACATCTGGGCTTCTCCCGCCGGGTTGCCCAGGAACTGGTGTATCAGACCCTGGAAGGCTCGCTCGCCATCGCCCGCGAGACGGGCGTGCACCCGGTCGAGCTGCGGAACCGTGTGACCTCGCCGGGTGGCACCACCGCCGAGGCGCTCTATCAGTTGGAGAAGGGCGGCTTGCGAACCGTCATGTCAAAGGCCATCTGGGCCGCATACCAGAGATCCGTTTCGTTAGGGGAGTTAGCAGACGAATGAACATGTTACTCAATGGGATCGTTCTCGTGCTCGAGTTTTTCAGCATCCTCATTCTGATCGATGTCATCGCCAGCTGGGTGTCGATCACCAATGTCCGCCTGCCGGACTCGATCGTCGGCCTGCTACGGGCCATTTCGAACATCACGGGCATCGTCCTGAACCCGATTCGCAAGGTGATCCCGAGCCTGGGCGGCTTGGACATCTCTCCCATCATCGCGCTGTTGCTGCTCAGTGTGCTGCAGCGGATGCTGGTGGGCATGATGAGGTGAGGGAGTCTTCGGGCCGGCAGGCGTCCTGCCCGCTCAGGGCTTAGGGGCGCGATACCGTGGCGCCCCTAAGCCCATGAAGCTCCCTCATTCACCTCTGCGCGGCGCGGTTATTGGCGGGTGATCAGCGGAAGATAGAGCGGGCGCACGACCTCGATCGTGGTCGAGGCCGACAGCCCACCGGCCACCGCAACCGCCTGCACCGGTCCCGGCGCAGCAGGGGCGCTGAACCAGGTGGCTGCCGCGCCGTCCACCGTGCTGACGACCGATTGGTGCAGCGAGCCCCGGCTGATCCCGAAGGTCACGACAATGCCATCGGGAGCACGGTTCCCGAACTGATCGAACACGAGCGCTGCCAGGTCGACGCGGCCGCCCGCGCCCACGATCTTCGGCTCTGCGTCCAGGACGATGCTGGCTGCGGCCGCCGGCTTGATGGTGACCTCGGCCTGCGCCTCAACGCCCGCCGCAACCGTCGCGCGCAACTGGGCAGTCCCGGTCGTCGTGCCCGGCGCCAGCTCGGCTTCGGCGACGCCCGAGATCGTGTTGACCGCCAGGCTTTGCCTCCCGCCCTGCCCCCCGACGGGTCGAATCGCCCCGAGGTCCGTGCTGAAGGTCAGCGTCGTGCCGTCCGCAACCCGGTTGCCGTGGACATCGGTCACGACGGCACGCAGACGGCTGGCGCCGCCCCCGGCCGTCAGCTCCTCCGGCGTGGCGCTCAGCGTAACCTTGGCCGGGACATTCGGCCGCACGGTTACCGCGACGCTTCCCTTCGCGCCGCCTGGGGCCGTGGCAGTCACCTGGGCGGTGCCGGCAACCAGGCCGCCGAGCAACTGCACCTGCGCATACCCGTTGCTGACCGGCGCGGACTTGGTCACTAACTCGCCCAGTGTCGTCGCGAACTGAATCGTCACACCATCTGAGACCGTATTGCCATAGCTGTCCTTCGCGGCCGCTACGATCACCACCGTCTGGTTATAGTCGGCCATCACCTCCGGGGGCGTGGCCGTGACCGTCACCGATACAGCCGGCCCGGCCAGGATCGACAGCTTCCTTGCCCCACGTGCCAGTCCCGATTGGGCCGAAACCGTCGCAGAGCCGGCGATTGTTCCGGGCGAGAGCTTGACGCCGGCCTTCCCCCCGGTTGTTGTCGCCGAGGCAGGCGTCAGGCTGCCCAGCGTCGTCGAGAAAGCCACCACCGTCCCGTTGGGCACAGGGTTGCCGGACGCATCGACGACGTCTGCCGTAACGGTGACGTCCCCGCCCCCTGCGACGGCCTCCGACGGCACGGTGCTGACCGTAACGGTGAACGGCTGGCCCGCGCCCAGGATGGGGATCGTCAGCCCGGTGCTCAGCCCGTTCACGACGGCCTGCACGACGGCGTCTGCCTTGACGGCTCCCGCAGTGAAGGTCGTCTGTGCGCGGCCCGAAGTCGTCTGAACGGCAGAGGGATCGACCGACCCGCGCGTTGCGGTGAACGCGACATCGAATCCTGAGCCGACAAGGTTGCCGCCATCGTCATACACCGACGCCGTCACCGTGGCGCGGCCGCCCGCAGGCAGATAGGCCGGCTGCGACGACAGGCTCATCGAGTGCGGGATGCCGGACGTGATCGTGATCGGCACGGCCGCCTGCAGCGAGCCAAGGGTGGCTGTCACCTGTCCCTGGCCGGTGAGCGCCCCCGCAGAGAAGGTTACGACGGCCGTTCCTGCGCCGTCCAAGGTTGCGATGGTGGGGGTTACGACGCCCATCGCCGCCGCCAGCCCGACGCGCGCGCCGAGCCCGGCCGGCTGTCCGTCCGCACCCAACAATCGCAGCGTGACAGACGTCTGCCCGTTGGCGCCGACGCCCGGAGGATCGGCCGCGATCGCCAGCGTCGCCCCTTCCAGCGCTCCGGCGACCGCGCGGCCGGCGTTGAGGCGGCCCCAGCCGGTCGCCGGGTCAAAGCCGTCGGGTTGGAGATCGTCAGCCGACGAGCGCAGCAGCTCGGCAACGGCTGCGTGGTCCAGGTCGGGCCGAAGGCCGCGAACGAGCGCAGCCACACCCGCAGCATGAGGCGCCGCGAAGGACGTGCCCGATCCGCTGTTCTGCCACCGTCCATAGCTTTGCGTGCCTGCCTTGAGCGTCGAAAAGATGCCCACACCCGGTGCGACCAGGTCCAGCCGCTCGCCGCCATTGGAAAAGCTCGCACGGACATCGTCCGCCGTATGGGCGCCAACAGCCAGTACGCCCGGGCAAGCTGCGGGGTAGCTGACCGCGGAGATTTCGTCCGCCTTTGAATGATTGCCGCTCGCCGCAGCGACCAGCGCGCCCCGCGCCTGCGCGTACGACGTTGCGCGGCAGAGTATCTCAGCATCGCTCGGATCGTAGACCAGATCCAGGGTCAAACTCAGATTCACCACCTGCGCGCCGTTGTCGGCGGCATAGGTGATCGCTTCCGCGATGCGGAATGGAAATCCGCGACCGCTGCTGTCCATTGCGCGGAGCGCCATCAGCCGCACAGCGCCGCCCATGCCCGCGATGCCCTCGTAACCGCCGGCCACGTACGGATCTGCGTTGTTCGTAGCTGCTGAAGCGATGCCGGCCACGACAGTGCCATGGCCATGTGCATCCAGTGGATCATTGGTGCCCGAGTCGAAGTTGTAGCCCCGGCAATCATCGTCATACCCGTTTCCATCGTCGTCCGCGCCATTGATGGCGATCCCGAAGTTGCAGGTGCGATTGCCGGTGGCCGGATCG
The DNA here is from genome assembly GCA_964566325.1 of uncultured Anaerolineales bacterium. Classification (GTDB taxonomy): domain Bacteria; phylum Chloroflexota; class Anaerolineae; order CG2-30-64-16; family CG2-30-64-16; genus JALOOB01. Next base: position 7,410 of record CAZMIS010000060.1, on the reverse strand, counting down.
ACCTCGCTCTCGCCCGGATTGATCCAGATCTGATCGCGCAGGTCCAGGTGCCAGTAATAGACCCCCGTGTCCACGACCGCGATGATCACACGGGGATCGCCCCAGGTGATGTCCCGCGCGGCCGGCAGTCCGACCCTGGCCGGTCCCCACTGCTGGCTCCAATGCTCGTCCAGTGGCGCCTCGGCCACCTCAACAGTGCGCCGATCCTCCGTAACGAACTCGACGTCGGGCTCGGCGGCCAACGCTTGCGCCGCCGCCTCTTTGCTCCCCGCCGCAACTGCTATCCTGGCGAGACCCAACTCCGGTAGCCAGCGCTCCAGTTCCGCGCCCTGCTGGGCCGCCAGGGCGCGCACGCTTGACTCGTCGAGCCCCGGGGTCAGTCCGAGGACCAATCGGCTGGGCTCGCCTGCCGCCCGTGCATGGAACGCATCCGCTTCGGCCTGCACCGGCATCACGGCGCCGGAAACGATCAGGGCCACCGCCAGCGCCAGGCTGAGGAGTAGTCGCTGGGGACCAATACGCATCATGTTGAAGACCTCTCATCGCAGATCGAGAGCCGCACGCTGATCTCACTGCGTCCCTCGCTGGCCAGCACGCACCATCGGTTACCTCAGCACGATTCCCAGTTCGCCTGAAGCTTCCGAACAGCGATCCTTGGCAAGGATCGCATTGTACAACGAACAGGGCCGGCGTGGTAAGCACGCTGAAAGCGTGCAACGCCGGCCCTGTCACTTCAGATGGTCAGCCTGGACGCAGCTGCGCCAGGCATGCGCGTTACGGCTTGGCGACCGTCACAACGAGCGACAGCCGCTGCGGAGCGGTGTAGAACTCGCTGCTCGCCAACCGGTAGTACGTGAACTTGGTCTGGTTCACCAGGTGCAGGATCACGCCATGGTTGGCCGTAGGATTGGACAGCCAGGCCTGTGCCCATGGTGTGACATCCAGCTCGAGGTACTTCCCGACGTCTGCCTTGCTGATCGGCACGGTGACGGAAGGAGCGACGATGTCGCCGCCCGGCACCGTCCAGGGCGCCTTCCAGGTGACCGTCGCCTCATTCCAGGGCGTCGTCAACTGCGTAGCCGCCAGGCCTGCTACCACGCCGGTGCTCCCGAAGGCATCGACATACACCCGGATCTTGGCACTTTCGATGCCGTAGTCCGGATTGATGCCCGACAGGTCGAAGCGCGCCACGGAGCGATTGATGTCGTTCGCCCCGACATACAGGTGTGCCTGCGCGCCGAAGTTGGTGTTCGCCATGCCGGCATGGATGCGGGCATCCTCTGTCGCCACGATGCTGAGCGTTTCATACGAACCCACGTGGTTATTGAGGGTGACCGGAATCTCGATTGCGCTCTCGGCGCCAGAAGGACCGAGGAGAACCACGCCGTACGCCTCACCGTCCAGCGGCAGCGGCTCGTCAAGCGTCCACTGCAGGTCGAAGGTGATGGGCACGTTGGGTTGGAACGGGCCTTCTGGCAGATTCACGACCTTGAGATCGGTGCCCTGAACGACATTGATCGACAGGTCGAACATGCCGCCGGTCTGCACGCCCCAGCCATGGATCGCGGCCAGGTAGTTGCCGTCCCTCGGGAACGTGATCTTCACGTGCTCGTTGCCGGTGGAGGTGGTGGAGCTTGCCAGCACTTCGTTGTTGAAGTTGAAGTTGCCGTCAGCGTTCGCGTCGTACAGGAGGAACAGGTCCAGATCGCCCGAAGCGGCCGTCGTCGTCACCTCGATGAACGCGGCGTCCTTGGCCGTGATCGGGAACTGGTAGGTCGAGGTGCTCGGATCGTCCGGATCGTCCTGAACCTGCGGCAGGGTCTTCTCCTCGGGGACACCGAGGCCGAAGGCTGCCACCTTCAGATCAGGCAGCGGCAGCGAAGACTTGACCGTCATCGGAACGACGCCGGCCGTCTTGCTGTCGACGAAGAGATCGACAGGGTTCGGTGAGGCCCAGATCGTGCCGACCTGGCCCTGGAACGTCTCAGAAGCGTCGGAGCCATCGAACATGACATTCTGCAGCGCCACCAGGTTCAGGCCTGGCGTGGCAGGGGCAGCCACGATCTCGCGCGGCCCGCCCGTCGATGTATCGAAGGCCCAGCGCCCGGTGCCGATGTGCAGCCGGTTGCTGCCGCCGACCGGGTACAGGGTGTACGGTCCATAGGCGGACTTGAAGCCGGGGATGTTGAAATCATCACAGCCGACGCCGTTGCTGTAGCAATCCAGGGTCGGCCCCATGATGATGGTGTCGATGTCCGTGTTCGCCCCGCTCCAGCGATTGTCAACCAGCAGGCTGGTGCCTTCCGCGGTGCTGTCGGGCACGTCGACGAAGTAGAACCGCCAGTCGCCATCTGCGGCCTGGCTCGCCCAGTCGAAGTAACCACCAACCTTGCCGTTGTCGTACGGCGTCTTGGTGTCAGGCGGGCCGCCAAAGAGGAAGTCGGTGCTGTAGGCCGCGACGTTGGCGACGACCGGCACGTTGGTCACGTTCTCACCATCATCGATGCGGATCGCTGCCTCGTAGAGGCCGACGTTCGCCGTCGCAGGCACGGCCATCACGGCGTCGAAGGTCGCCTTGCCGCCCGCAGGAACCGTCAGGCTCGCCGGTGTGGTGAGCCATGGCATGTCCTGCGCCTTGTAGAAGTTCAACTGGATCTTCAGGTGCGTGACCGGCACCGTGGCCGATCGCGTGCGATGGCTGACGCCGACGAAGATACCGTCGTGCATGCGCTCCAGCGGCAGCTTCACGCGCTGCTCCATGGACGTGCCGGTGTCGTAGCCATAGCCGAACCGCAGGTACTCGCCCTCCTGGATCTCGCAGGTGGCCGCGCTGAAGTCAGGCATGCCGCCGACGATCGGGCAGTTGATGGCGCCGTTGCCGTTCTTGTCCTGGAACAGCACGCCGTCAGCGTTCAGATCCGTCCAGTCGGTGGGCACGACGCGCCAGCGCGAGTTGTAGCCGTAGTTCCCGTCCGGGTCAAACTCGGCAAAGGGATGGATCAGCTCGACTTCCATGAGCTCGGTGCCGTCCGGGATGAACGGCTCGATGTCGACCATGTAGTCCGGCAGGTAGAAGTTGGCGGTCTCCAGCTTCTGATCCACGGTCGTGACGTCGATCGTCTTCTCGCCGATGCGCACCAGGCGATCATCGGTAATGGCGACGGTCACGTCCGCCGCGCCTGCGTTGTAAACCGTGAAGGTTTCAGTCGCGCTCTTGCCGGGGAACATGATGCTGGTGAAAGCAGGGTACTGCTTGCCGCGGAAGTCTCCGAACGTTGCGCTGTCCGGCACGACGTTGACGCCGCCCAGGCCGGCGGCGATCTGCACGGAGCGCAGCGCGTTGACCGTGCCGGCGCCCTCGACGAAGCCGTCGTTGTGGGTCGAGTCAGCACCGGCCATGAGGATCGAGCGTGCCTCGACGTTGGTGGGCCAGCGTCCGTTCTTCTCCTTGAACGCCTGCAGCGCCAACGCCAGGTTGCCCATGGCCACCGGGGTCGAGCGGCTGGTGCCGCCCCAGCTCTCCCAAGCGTTCCAGCCATCCACGCCCGAGGCCAGCGCCTCGTTCAGCGGGATGTTGCCGGCGCCCCAGGCGCCATTGGCCATCACCGAGATGCCGCTCTCGCCCTGGGACGTGGGGCCGTTCGAGGAGAAGCTCTGGAGATCGCCGTAGAGAATCTGATCCTGCATGGCAGGCGTCTCGAACGTGCCCGCAGTGGAGCCGTAAAGGGTGGACGCAGCGACCGAGATCGACAGGTTGGCGCCGGGCGACGTCACCGTGCCGTAGCCGGAGCCGTAGTTGCCGCTCGAGCCGCCCTCGATCAGGAACGGATTCACAAAGCGTTCGATCAGGTCGTAGAGGCGGGATTCGTAGTCCCAGCCGTCGTTGACCGTGGCGCCGCTGCCCCAGCTGTTGCTGATGATCTGGATGTCGTCATCCGTGCCGGCTGCGCCGTCATAGCCGTACGCCGCGAAGAGGAAGCCATCCGTGAATGCCGTCGCAGTTGTGTAGCCGTCGCCGTTGGAGGTCAGCTTGACATCCTTGCCGCCGCCCTGGACCATGCCGGTGCCCGGCGTGCCATCGCCCGCGGGCTTGAAGACCGGGGAGCCACCGTCGATGACGCCCTGGGCCGCGACGCCGGACGCACACAACGTGCCGTGGTCGCCGCCGCTGCTTTCCGCAAAGTCATTGATGGAGAATGCCACCAGGTCGCCGGGTCCCGCGACGTCCGGGCCGATGCCCCACATCCAGTCGGACGCGGGCAGCGAATTGGCGCCGTCGGAGATCCAGTAGATGATGCCGCCGGACAGGTCGGCATATCCATCGCCGTCCAGGTCCATGTACACGTACTCGTCGCCCTTGACCGACTTCTTGTTGTTGGTGAAGTCGTAGTCCGAGTCCAGGTCAACATAGACCGTGTCATAGACGCCAGCAACCGCCTCGTCCACGACCAGGACCGCCGCCCGCTCGTCGAAGAACAACTCGAGCGCGGTGTCGGGGTGAGAGCCGAAGTGGTAGACGCCGCTCTTGCTGGTGCCCGGCACCTTGTACGCGTGCCCTGCCGGATCGGTGCTGTGAACCGGGGCGAAGACGGCGGTGAACGTACCGTCCGGGTTCGCGGTCAACTCACCGCCGGAACGGGTGGTGCTCGTGTCGGCATAGTCCGGCGCAAGGCCGAAGATGCCCACGCCCGAGGCCACGTAGTCGTAGCCCAGGAAGTAATCATAGGCCAGGTTCAACATCGAGAACGAGTCGAACATCTCGGGCCAGCCGTCGTACGGCGAGGTAGCGTCGTTGATCCGGGCGATGGTTCCCATCAGGTCGGGATGGGAGAAATCCGTGCCCGTGTCGTTGACCATCACCTTGACGCCTTCGCCGGTGTAGCCCAGGTCCCAGGCCGCCTTGGACTGATGAACGTCCAGGACATCGAACCAGTCCGCAACCTTGGCCGGTTCAGCAGCAACGGCCGCAGCCGAGCCCTTCTTGGCCTTCAGTTCGGCGATGCGCGCACGCGCGGTGGTCGGGTCGAAGGCATTGAGGCGCTTTGCCCCAAGTTCCGGAATCTGCGGCCTGTCGCCGGTGTAGTGCAGATCCGCGATCGCGGCCACAGCGGACAGAGACGCCAGCTTGGCCACATTGGCCGCCTGGATGCGGCCGAAGTACGTCTGGGTGCCGTTCGGCAGGACATGAGGGCGCACGAGCACATTGCCCAGGTATGCGCTCAAATCCGTTCCTGCCTTGGCATACACAATGACATCGAAGGGATCTGTCAGTGCCGCCGCTGCAACGGATGCCTGCAGCGATGGGTGAATCTTGGACGATACTGCGTCCACTGCCGTGGTAATGCTGCCGGCGCGGGCATCAGCCGAAGGCGCCGCCGCGGTGGGGATCAAGAACAGAGGAACGGCCAGAACAAGAATAAGCAGAAACGACGTGAGCTTTGGAAATTTGTGACTCACCGTATCCTTCTCCTTTGGTTGAGATACACTACGGGTTCACTAAGATCGATGCGGTCTGAACAGGTGGTAGTCTCTGGAAAGTAAGCGCCTCCTTATCAAGTTCACGTGAGTCGTCACATGGTGACGACTCGGTCGTCAGTCTTCGGGCGCAAGCGTAAAGAAGCTTGTGGGGCATGAGATGTGCCCGCCACAGCGCCCATCCTACTGACAGAGACACGATCGCCTTGCTGAGGTCAACACAACTGGATGCCATCGCAGCACGATAGGTGGCGCGCCGGCAGACCGATCGCTGGCGTCCACATTTGGACCGATTATAGTTCTCTCGCTGCGAGATGTCAATCGGCAGCCGCAAAATGGAGGGGCTGCGCCATACACGGCGAACCTCATGGCCGGCCGAAAGGACTATTCCGCCAAGAGCAGCCGTCCGCAGTTGCCGCAGTACACCAGTTCATCCCCGGAACGCGCGGCCTCTTGCTTGCTCTGCGGCACTGCCACCAGGCAGGCGCTGCACTCGTCACCGTCAAGCTCGGCCACCGCGCGTCCGCCGCGCCGCGGCCTCAGGGCGTCGTAGGTCCGCAACAGGTCCGCCGGCACCGGCTGGCGCGCCGCAGCCTGCCTCGCCAGTTCGCCGGGCAACCGCTCCTTGAGCGTGGCCTGCTCGGCCCGCAGTGCAGCCTGACGGGTCTCCCACTCGGCTGCGAGCGCGTTCAACTCAGCTCGGCTCAGATCCAGTGCGCTCGTCGCGCCATCCAGTCCGACCATAACCTCCAGCAGCTGGTCTTCGACCGCGGCCTTCTGGCGGCGATGCTGGGCCAGATCTCGCTCGCCGTCCTGCAGCTCACGGGAGCTCTTGACAGATCCACTATAGAGGCGGTCTTCGATCTTCTTGATCGCTGCAGCTGCGTCTGCCTGGTTCGCCTCCAGCGCCTGCTGCTCGCGGCGGAGCCGCGTTGCCTCGTTCTCCGCGTTTGCCGCCGCCTTTCGCGCGACCGCCAGAGCAACTGGCTCGCGCAGCGCGTCGGCAATCTCGACGAGCCGTGCCTTCGTCGCGTCCACCGCCAGGTCGGCCGCGTTCAGCCGGGCGAGCAAGAGGATCGGTCTGGTCATGGAGGCCTCCTGACGAGTTTTGTCGCAGCCATTATACCCCAGCCCCCGGTTGTCCCAAACGCATTTGGCCCGAAAAGTGCACCCTGTGCCATCCTGTGCTAGAATGAGTGAAGGATTCGGCACGGCGTATCGCTGGGCCACCCCTGAGGATGCAATTTCGTGGCCACCAGTGACTGTCCAACAGCAGCGCTCGTCCTGCCAACCTATAACGAACGCGAAAACCTGGCGTCACTGATCGCCGCGATTCGCGCCCTGCCCGTGGCCATCCGGATCATCGTCGTGGACGATAACTCGCCCGATGGCACGGGCGCCCTGGCAGAGGAGCTTGCGGACCTGCACGGGGGGATCGAAACCGTGCACCGCGCCGGCAAGCTCGGGTTGGGCACGGCCTACGCGGCCGGGTTTGCCCGTGCGATGGAGGCGGGTGCGGAGTTGATCTGCACCATGGACGCAGATTTCTCGCATGATCCCAGCTATCTGCCCGCGTTGCTCGGCGGAGCAGATCGGTTCGACCTGACCATCGGGTCTCGCTACATACGCGGCGGCGGCGTGGTCAACTGGGGCCCGTGGCGCAAGCTGCTGAGTTGGGGCGCTAACTCGGCCGCCCATCTCCTGCTGGGGCTGCATGCCCGCGACTGCACGGCCGGGTTCCGCTGCTACCGGCGGCGGGTGCTGGAGACGATCGATCCGGCCTCGATTCGCGCCAACGGCTACTCCTACCTGATCGAGATGCTTTACAATGTCCAGCAAGCCGGTTTTGCGGTTGGAGAGATCCCGATCATCTTCGCTGACCGGCGGCTTGGCCAGTCGAAGATCTCGAAGAACGAGATCTTCCGTGCCATGCGA